>JAHHMJ010000243.1 GCA_018678395.1 Gemmatimonadota bacterium
GAACCGACGTCCTGGCGCCGCTGCACGCCGTGGGGTACTCGGTCGGGACGTTCCACCCGCTTCAGCCCCTCGTCCATCCGGTTTCCGGCGCCGATCGGCTCGAGGGCTCGGGATTCCTCGTCTCGGGCGAACCGTCGGCTCGTGGGCTCGCCCAGCGATGGGTGGCCGCTCTGGGGGGGCACGCCGTGGACGTACCCGCCGCCCGTCGACCGATGGCGCACGCCGCGCTCAGCCTCGCTGCGAATGGAGCTACGGCCATCCTGGCGGTCGCCGCCGAGGCCCTCGCACGGTCCGGGGTCGACCCCGACGTGGCCCGGGCCGCGCTGGGGCCGCTCGTGCGAGGAACGGTCGAAGAGGTCGAGAGACGCGGCTTCGCGGAGGGCTTGTCGGGTTCTCTCGCGACGGGCGACCCGGAGACCGTGGGGCTGCATCTGCGGGCGCTGGAGGGCGATGCTCGTGAACTCTATCGGCTGGCCGCTCGTCTCGCTGTGGAGGCGGCCATCGCCGATGGTCGATCGACCGATGATCTGGGGGCGCTGAACGCCCTGCTTCAATCCCCGTGAGGGGCCCGGAACGCGGAGTCCACATGAGGTTCTACGTCAACATCGATCACGTGGCGACGGTGCGGCAGGCTCGCCGAACCGACGAGCCCGACCCGGTGCGTGCCGCGGTTCTCGCGGAATTGGGCGGAGCCGACGGGATCACGGTTCATCTGCGCGAGGACCGACGCCACATCCAGGAGCGCGACGTCCGTCTGCTGGCCGAGACGCTGCGCACGCCCATGAATCTGGAGCTGGCGATGGTGCCCGAGATCGTCGACCTCGCCTGTGAGCTGCGTCCCTACCAGGTCACGGTGGTCCCCGAGCGGCGCCAGGAGGTGACGACCGAGGGCGGGCTGGACGTGGTGACGGATGCGTCGAGGAGCCGGCTCGAACCCGTCCTCGTGCGCCTGCGCGATGCCGGGATCCGAACCGCGTTGTTCATCGATCCCGATCCGGATGCGCTGCAGGCCTCGGCCGCACTCGGGGTCGAGGCCGTGGAATTGCACACCGGGGAGTACGCGCTCGCTCACGGCGCCCAGGTGCATGCCGAACTGGATCGGCTCGCCGATGCGGCGGCTCAAGGGCGCCGTCTCGGACTCGCCGTTCATGCGGGCCACGGGCTCACCTACGAGAACGTGACCCCCGTGGCGGCGCTTCGGGACGTCGAGGAGCTGAACATCGGGCATTCGGTGATCTCGCGGGCCGTCCTCGTCGGGCTGCGGGAGGCCGTCACCGACATGGCGACGGTTCTGCGGCGCGCCGCCGGCGGCGACGCATGAGCTGGAAGGCGGGCCTCGGTTTCGCCCTGTCCGCATTCCTGATCTGGTTCACCCTCCGCGACGTGGATGTCGCCGAGGTCTGGGCCGCGTTGCGGGCGGCCGACATGCTGCTTCTCCTGGCCGCCGTCGCCGTGGCGACCTTCGGCTTCTTCATCCGGGCCCTGCGCTGGAAGGTGCTGCTGCGGCCGGTGCAGGCGGATACGAGCCTGCATGCGCGCTGGGCCGCCGTGAACATCGGCTTCATGGCGAACAACCTCCTGCCGGCGCGGGTCGGCGAGTTCGCACGCGCCTACAGCTTCTCCCGCCTCGAGCGGCGGGTGAGCGTCAGCGCGGCGTTCGGTTCACTCGTCGTCGAGCGGGTGCTCGATGGGCTGGTCCTCGCGTCGTTCCTCGTGGCGACGGTCCTCATGCCCTCCTTTCCGGAGGTGGAGCTCGGTGGGACGTTCCTCGCCATCCTGCGCAGCGCGGTCGTCCTGTTGGGTGGTGTGGGTCTGGTCCTGGCCCTGCTCCTGATCTTCCCGCGATTCGTGGTGCGGACCAGCGAGGCGGTCGCTCGGCGGCTCCTGCCGGAGACCGCGGCGCACCGCGTCACGGAAGCGCTCGAGTCGTTCCTCCAGGCGCTCGGCGTGGTGCGGGACCCGGTGCTGTTGGCGCAGGCCCTGGCGTGGACGGTCTTCTTCTGGGGTTGGCACGGGCTGTCCTTCTGGCTCGGCATGCTCGCCTTCGACATCCACGCCGGGCCGGTGGCGGCCTACTTCACGGAGGCCGTCGTCGGTTTCGGAGTGGCGCTGCCGGCCGCGCCGGGCTTCTTCGGTACCTTCCACGCTTCCGTCGACTTTGCCCTCGACACCGTGTATCAGGCCGGTGAAGTGCCGACGCTGGCCTTCGCGTACGGCTACCATCTGGGCGGCTTCATCCCGGTGACGCTGCTCGGGCTCTGGTACGCGCGAACCCTGGGCCTGAGCCTCGGGGACGTGCGGGCGAGTGAGAAGCGCGTCGAGGCTGCCGTCGATGCCTCACTGACCGACGATGAGGCCGGCGGGTCGGGCGGATGACGGCTGCGCGGAGGGTGGGGGCCCGGATCCACACCCCCGCCAAGATCAACCTGACCCTGCGCATCCTGGCGCGCCGTCCCTCCGGGTTCCACGAACTCGAGACCGTCTTCCAGGCCATCGGCCTGTGGGACACGCTGGAGGTGGAGCTGAGCGACGAGCCGCGTATCGAATTGGCGGTGAGAGGCGCCGACGTCGGACCGGCCCGGGACAACCTGGTCACACGGGCTGCCTCGGCCTTCTTCGAGGCGGCGAACCTGCGGTCGGGGATCGCAATCGTGCTCGA
>JAHHMJ010000292.1 GCA_018678395.1 Gemmatimonadota bacterium
GGCGGCATTTGGACTACTGCTCCTCCCGCGCGCTCTGGACCCGCAGAGTCGAGCCGTGTTCGGCGTGCTCCCGGCGGCACTCGTCGTCGCGGCCGTCGCACTGGCCCTCGTGGCGAGGGGCCTGCCCGTGCGGCGGCTGCCGTATCGCGTGAGACGGCTGCTTGCAAAGATCCGGCGGTCCGTGAGGGCCGTTCGGTCGCGTCCGGAGCGGATTGCCGAGGCTCTCGCGATGGGCGTGTCGCTTCAACTGCTGTTGGTGCTTCTCCAGGCCGGACTCGGGTCGGTGGTCGGCCTCGAGATCCCCCTCACCGCCTGGCTCTTCGCCTGGCCGATGGCCAAGCTGTCCGCCTTGCTGCCCGTGACCCAGGGAGGGCTCGGGGTGCGGGAGGCGGCGCTGGCCGGCCTGCTCGCGCCCTTCGGTGTCGAACCCGTTCTCGCCGTGGCCGCAGGGCTCGCATTCCAGGGCGTGATCATCAGCGGCGGCCTCGTTGGGGGCGCGATCGCGTATCTGCTGGCCCGAGTGCAGGACGAGCGCTAGCGTGGCAGGGTGCGCCTGACCCGATCCGCCCACGCCCGGACCGAGAGATCCATGCTCCGTCTCTGCCCACCACCGCCGATTGCGAGCCTCGCTCGCCGACCGGCGCCCTCGCCCGGCTTGCTCTGGACCGCCGCCCTACTGGCGATCGCTCTCGCGCCCCTGCCCGCACTCGGTCAGATCGAGGTCCCCGACGAGTTGCCGGTCGATCCCGACCTGCCGGTCAAGGCGGGGTTCGACGTGGAGCGCGCCTTCCTGGGCTCGCAGCCGACCTTCACGCCGCTCCGGGACCCGGAGTTCGAACCGCTGCGCACCGTGCTGCGGCGGGGTGACGTGCGTGACGACACCCCGATGCTCGTGTTCCGCATCGCCGACCGCACGATGGCTCTGGTGACGAGCCAGATGTCGTATCATCACGTCGCACAGGGCGAGATGGCGGGCGAGCCGTGGATGGTCACCTTCTGAGTGGTCTGCAATACGGGAGTCTGGATGGCTCCGAGCATCGAAGGCCGGACGCACATGTTTTCCGAGCACGGCCTGTACGACGGCCTGTTTCTCATGCGGGACGAGGAGTCGGGGACGTTCTGGGATCACATGACCGGTGAGGCGGTCTACGGACCGCTCGTCGGGACGAGCCTGGAGATCGAGAACCTCCGACAGACGACCGTGGAGCAGATTCTGCGCGAAGACTCCGAGGCTCTGGCGGCCTTGTCCGACCGCACGCTCTGGTCCGATGAGGAGCTGAAACTGGACGGTCTGCTCGCGCGGGTGCGGGGGAGCCTGTCCCAGTTCTTCTCGAACACGGTCGAGCGGGAGGACGACCGCCGACCCACCATGGATCTCGGGCTCGGCATCTGGGGGGGCGACGCCCCGATCTACTATCCCTACGACGTCGTGCTGGAGGCGGGCAACGCACTCCTCGACCGGTACGATGGACGCGGAATACTCGTCTTTCTCGACCCGACCGCTCGGGCGCTGGCCGGCTACTTCACCGAAGCGGATGCCTTCGAATGGGATGACGACGTGCTGCGCCTCTCGGATGGCACGGTCGTCGAGGGAGGGGTCCTGAGGGCCGCGGATGGAACGCGGGTCCCGGACCGTCGCCCGCTCCAGGTCTTCACGCGCTGGTACGGCTTCTCGCTCACCTTCCCGGGAGTGGCGATCTACGACGGCGGGTGACGTCGAGGGCGCGCCGCGCTGTGGCGCGAACGCAACGGATGCGTGCGGCACTCGATGCCGCTGTCTCGCGTCCTGGTTCCGGTTCCGGGCGTCGGGTCCAGTGGGTCTCCTGCTGAACATGTCGCCACGTTCGGCCCTGTTTCTGGCGGCAAAGGTGATGCAGGCGGGGAGGAAACAGATGGGGCGCACAGTTCTTGCTCTCGGTATCGGGACCGACCAAGCCACGACTGCCCCAACTCAGGAGTCGCTTCATGCGCCGATCCCTCTCCCGCAGCATCTCCACGCTCGCCGTCGCGGTTACGGCCGGACTGGCTGCATGTGACCCCGCCGTCGGCCCGACGGTCGACGACGGTTCGCGTGCCACGGCCACGGTCGCGCAGGCCGGTGAGCGCCCGTCCTACATCGTCGTCTTCCAGCGGGGCCAGTCGGACGTGCCCGGCCTCGCCCGCGGGCTCGCCGCGCAGCACGGCGCCCAGCCCGATCGGATCTTCACCACGGCGCTCGAGGGCTTTTCCGTGCGGGTGCCGGCCCAGGCCGCGGCAGCGATGGCTCGCAATCCGCGCGTGGCGTACGTCGAGCTCGACGGAATCGCCAGCATCGAGGGGTCCGGTACGCAGTCCGGGGCGACGTGGGGCATCGACCGCATCGATCAGCGTGATCTGCCGCTCGATGATTCCTACGCCTGGAGCCAGGACGGTACGGGCGTTCACGTCTACATCCTCGATACCGGCATTCGGACGACACACGTAGACTTCGGCGGCCGCGCGGTGTTCGGTGCCGACTTCGTGAGTCCGTCCAGCCCGGATCCGGGCGACTGCCAGGGCCACGGTACGCACGTGGCCGGAACCGTGGGTGGTTCGACCTGGGGTGTCGCGAAGAACGCGACGCTGTACGGAGTGCGGGTACTCGGGTGCACCGGGTCGGGTACGTACAGCGGCATCATCGGGGCCATCGACTGGGTGGCCGACCAGCAGAACACCAACGGCGACCGGCCGACGGTCATCAACATGAGCCTCGGTGGCGGTGTGTCGAGCGGGTTGAACGACGCGGTCGACGGCGCGGTCGCCGACGGCGTGGTCGTCGCCGTATCCGCAGGCAACTCCAATGCGGACGCCTGCACCGCGTCGCCCGCGTCGGCGCCCACCGCGCTGACGGTGGGCTCGAGCACGTCCTCCGATTCGCGCTCGTCGTTCTCGAACTTCGGTTCGTGCGTCGACATCTTCGCGCCCGGCTCGTCGATCACCTCGGCGACCTACAGCTCCGACACGTCGACGGGCAACAAGAGCGGCACGTCCATGGCGAGCCCGCACGTCGCGGGTGTCGCAGCGCTGATCCTGTCGGGGGACCCGTCGCTCACGCCGGGTCAGGTCGAAGCGGTCATGGAGGGCGACGCCACTCCGGGGACGCTCTCCAACGTCGGCAGCGGTTCGCCGAACCTCCTGCTCTACGCGGGCGATGGGGGCACGACACCCCCCCCGCCGCCGCCCCCGCCCCCGGCAGACACCGACGTGACGGTCGGCGCGATGTCGGTATCGGCGAGCTTCGGCAAGCGCAACGCCAACGGTACCGCGCTGGTCACGGTCCACGACGGCGGCGGTGCTCCGATTGGTTCGGCCACCGTGATCGGCGATTGGTTCGTCAACGGTGGCATGATGAAGAGCGGGACGTCCGGAGTCAGCGGCGCCGACGGTGTCGCGTCGATCGGCTCCGGCGGACTGCGCAAGGTCAACTCGAGCGACCAGATCGAGTTCTGTGTGACGGACATCAACGGAACGGGCCTGAACTACGTGCCGGGCACGCTGACGTGTGCCGTCGCCGGAGATGGTGGTGGCGGTGATCCGGAGCCGCCGGCGCCCTTGGCCCTCTCCGCGTCCGTGCGCCGGCAGCAGGACGTCCGGCTCTCGTGGAGCGGTGGGACGGCGAACTACCAGGTGTTCCGCGATGGCGGCCTGATCGCTTCGGGCATCTCGGGCACCCGGTACGACGACCTCGGCCCGGGGGCGGACACGTACACCTATGAGGTGTGCGACGCCGACGGGGCCTGCGACTCGGTTCAGGTCACGACGAAGCGCTGACCGGTCGAAGGACGAGGTAACGAGGGGG
>JAHHMJ010000641.1 GCA_018678395.1 Gemmatimonadota bacterium
TGTTGGCATCGATCGTGAGGTTGCCCATCGCGTCGACGGTCGCATGGGGTGCGCCGACGTAGCTGGACCAGTTGATGGGGTCACCGGGCACGACGAGCCCGTTGGCGTCTCGAGCCTCGGCCGTGAACGCCTGCGTGTCGCCCGGGTTCATGGCGAACACGCTGAGGTCGCCCGTGGGTGTGACCACGACGGTCTCGGGCATGTCCAGGCGCCTCTCGAACCAGTCGCTGAAGTTGCCGGCGGCGTCCTGGACGCGGGCGCGGAAGTGCACGAAGGTCGGCGGATCGGCGTCGTCGAAGTCCCAGCACGTCGACCCGTTGGCCGCCAGTCGCCCGGTGGTACCGGTGGCACCGGCGTCCGGCGTCCAGCCCTTGTCGTACCCGAAGGGCTTCCAGTCCGTGGCTCCTTCCTCCCGCCACTGCGACTGGATCCCGACCGGCGTACCCCCGAACGGCTCGCTGAACATCCGCCCTGGATCCATGTCGGCGTCGTTGTCGACGTAGACGACCGACTCGTCGGTTCGGAAGTCGCGGAAGCCTTCTCCGCATCCCGCGATGACCGGGACGAAGACCACGTCGTAGGTGTTGACCGCCGGTGGCGTCCCGGTGTTGGGGTCGACCACGGTCAGCAGAGCCGATCCCGTCACTCCCTCACTGGTCGCCTCGATGTCCGTGTCCCCGGCCGCCAGCGCCGAGACCTGCCCGTTGGCGTCGACCGTCGCCACCGACGGGTTCGACGACGACCAGACCACGTCGCGGTTGGACAGCACCTCGTCGGACGGACCGAACGTCGTCGCCGTGAAGGTCGTACTCTGTCCGACGTCGATCTGGGTGAAGGGCGGAGAAACCTCCACGCGCGCCACCGGCACACGGACGAGCGTCCCCGACGACGGCGCGCTGTACGCGCCGATGCCCTCGAAGCGGGTACGCGGGCGCACCCGGAAATAGACGGTACCCGACTGCGAGACCGTGAACTGGGCAGAGGTGCCCGAGACGTTCTGTTGATCGAGCAGCGCGGTGAAATCGGGTGACGCACTGACCTCGACGTCGTAGGTCGCGGCCCCGGTGACGCCGGACCAGGTGACGGTGATCGGCACCCCCGCTTCGGCCGTCGTGGCCGCCGACGGTGCATTGACCGCGAAGGAGGTGAGGCTCACCGTCACGGGCGTCTGCTGGCCGTCACGGACCGTGACCGATCGCTCCCAGAACCCGACCACGGTACTGCCGTCGAGACCCTCGAGCGCCACCGTGTAGCCGCCCGCCGGCAGGTCGATCTCGCGCTGGTCTCCCGGCGAAAGCGTGATCGTCCGGTTCGTCGGACCTTCGATGTACAGACGCCCGGACGTCGCACCCGCCTGGGCGGCCGTCACGGTCAGAATGAGGCCCGACCCGCCGTCCGGAGCCGAAACCCCGCTCTCGCAGGCCGTCAGAGCGGCGGTCGCGGCGACGACCGCCGCGGCCGTCCGAATTCGCTGGAGCATCCGCATCGGCCTCATCCTCCCGGCCATGTGATCACGATCCCGGTTCGCCCACCGCCACCGCCGCCGCCGTCGTCGTCTCCACCGCCGCCACCCGCAAGGAGCGCGGCCGCGACTCCCGCGGCCGCCGCTCCGGCGAGCACCCACTTCACGGGGAATCCGCCCCCGGAGTCCTGAGCCTCGGGTTGGATGCCGCCCACCCCGGCCACGATCGGCGCCGTGCGGCGGGCGCGCTCGACGAGCTCGGCGATGCGCTCGGCCGAGATGGCGTTCGTCCCCAGCCCCAGGGCGAGCAGGCGCCCCTGCTGGTCGATCACCGCGCCGCCGAGAGCCGATCCGGGAGAGCCCTGCAGGCTGCCGACCCCGTCGTCGTCGGGCTCGCCCCAGGTCACGCGGGCGGTGCCCACCGGCCCGCACCCGTCGTGATAGACGACCCAGCTCGGCCCGTCGCCCTCATCGGCCGTCTCGAATGCGCCGAGCCCGACCGGTCCGAGTCGGGCGACCCCGACGCCGAGATCGGTGTCGCGCACCGGCACCTCGAGTGACGAGAAGAGCCGTCCGTCGGGAGCGATCAGCTCCACACCGGTTCCGTCCAGCGCCGACAGGGGCAGCACGACGAGTCCGTCGTTCGCGGTCGCGAGAACCCCACTGGTGCAGACCTCCGCACCCCCGGCGTCCCGCCGCAGCCGCACCAGACTGCCTTCGGCACGGGCCTGCGCGCCCGGGAAGAGCTCCGCGGTCGCGGCGATGGTCAGCGTTCGCACGACCCCCGGAAGGACCTCGCGCCGCACCGAGACGGGAGACACGCCGTCTCCAGCCAGGATCAGCCGGTAGGTCCCCGCCGCGAGGGGGACGGTGGCGCCATCGGATACCGCCCCGACGCCTTCGATCTCCGCATCCACCCCGGTCACTCCCTCGACCCGCACGACCACGGCGCCCTCGGCGCCCGTGGTGTAGGACGCAGGCCAGGAC
>JAHHMJ010000494.1 GCA_018678395.1 Gemmatimonadota bacterium
GAACGGCCGTCCAGTCGAACGCCCATCAGCCCCCCGACAGCCCGGTGTATTCGACGTAGTTGCGCGGCGTTTCCCAGAGCACGAGCCGATCGAGGCGGACCCGTGCGGGCAGATGCCCCTCGAGCCGCTCCCAGATCGCCACCACGAGGTTCTCCGTGGTGGGATTCATGCCCTCGAGCCAGGGGACCTCGATGTTCAGATTCCGGTGATCGAGGTGGCTCAGAATCCGATCTTCCACCAGGTCCTTCAACACCTTCATGTCCAGGACGTAGCCGGTCTCCGGGTCGATCTCGCCCGTGACCGTGACGTCCATCTCGTAGTTGTGACCGTGCCAGTGGGGATTGGCGCAGGCGCCGAACACCTCGCCGTTGCGCTCGTCGGACCAGTCGGGTCGGTAGAGCCGGTGAGCCGAGTTCCAGTGGACGCGGCGCGTGACGCGTACCTCGGGCATGATCGGGGACTCCTGGATGGGTGTCGTGGCGGGCTGACGGGTACCCAGAGCAGTCACTTTCGGTCCGGCTGGGGCGGGCGCGGGAACCTCGACTCTCCCCCCGGGGTTCGAACGCGCATCTTACAGGATCGCTCTACTCTGCCACGGTTCTGCGATGATCCGTTCCCCATCCATCACGAAGCGTGCGATCTGGGCCCTGCTGGCCCTCGTGCAGCTCGGTGTGACGGGTGTGGGTCCTCTCGCCGACGCCTTCCACGAGGACCCGTCCGAACGGGTGGCCCACGTGGAGTCGGAATCGACTTCCGACTGTGGTACGCATCACGATCATCTCTTCTGCCAGGTCTGCCGGACGGTCCTGGCGAGCCCCGACGGGATCGCCCCTCCGTGCCTCTCCCTGCCCTTCCCCTCCGCCGCGGGCATCGTTCTCGCGTCGGTGGAGGGTGTAGCCACCGGGAGCCCCCTGGTCAGCGCGCTCGGCTCACGAGCGCCCCCCCGGGCCTGATCGCCCCCTACCCGCGCTGACATCTACTGGCGCGCACCGCACCCTGCGGTGCTCGTCGTCGCCTGTCCGGACGGCGTCCGTACTCGAGCAGAGTGCGCACGCCTCCGTGGTCCGCGGTCGGGGGACTTCTCCTTCGCCTCTGCCCGGATCCCTACATGTACGCTCGTCGCATATCCATCCTGCCCCTGTTCTCGGCGCTCCTGCTGATCACCGCGGTCGCGCCCCAGCGCGTTCGCGCGCAGGACCCGGATGCCGATCATGGCAGCGACGTGCACGGGATCGTGCACGACGAAGAGGGACGCCCGCTGGCGGCGGTGGCCGTGCGTCTCCCCGAACTCGGGCGGACGGAACTGTCGCACAACGACGGGACATTCCACCTCGAGCGCGTGCCGGCGGGAAGCCACGTCATGCTCTTCGAGCGCATCGGCTACAGGACGAGGTCGATGACCGTCACCGTGGGCCCGACCGAGACCGCTCGTCTCGAGATCGTGATGGTGGCTTCGGCGCTCGAAGTCGAAGGATTCGTGGTCACGGGCGCCCCCACGGCGCGGGCGGGCGATCGGGTGATCCGGCCCGTCGAAGTGCTGTCGGCTCAGGAGCTGTCGCGGCGGCTGGAGGGTACCGTCGCCGCCACCCTGTCGTCGGAGCCCGGAGTGTCCGCGGTGTCGATGGGCCCCGCGACCGCCCGACCGGTCATTCGCGGGCTCGGCGGAGACCGCGTGCTGATCCTGGAGGACGGCGAACGGATCGGCGACGTGTCCGCCGTCTCGTCCGACCACGCCACGGCCGTGGATCCGGTCTCGGCACAGCGCATCGAGGTCGTCCGTGGACCGTCGGCACTGTTGTACGGCAGCCAGGCACTCGGCGGCGTGGTCAACGTCATCCGTGAGGAGGTGCCGCGCACGGTCCACCACGGGATCCACTCGACCGTCAGTCTGCAGACCCAGTCGGTGAACGACGGCGTCGTCGGATCGGCGACACTCCGCAGCGGCTGGGGCCGGCACCTGGCCCTCCGCCTCGAGGGCGGGCTACGTACGGCTGGAGATCTGGCCACACCCGAGGGGG
>JAHHMJ010000256.1 GCA_018678395.1 Gemmatimonadota bacterium
CTCCTGGCCGGCGGCTGCATACTGCTGGCCACCACTCCTGCGGCAGCCCAGCCGCCGGTCATCGACATGCATCTCCACGCCTTCGGTGCCGACGCCCAGGGTCCCCCGCCTCTCGCGATGTGCACGCCGGTCCCCGAATTCCCCGCGTGGGACCCGGCGGTCCCGTACGGACAGGTGTTCATGGGTATGGTGAAGAACCCACCCTGCGACGACCCGATCTGGTCGCCCGAAACCGACGAAGAGTTGCTCGAGCGCACGCTGGCCGTCATGCGGCGCCGCAACGTGCGCGGCGTCGCGAGCGGGACCCCCGAGTGGGTGGCTCGCTGGCGTGAGCGCGCGCCGGACCGGTTCATCCCGGGGCTGGGACTCAACGCAGCGAACCCCTCGGTGTCGGTGGACTCACTCCGGACTCTCGTCGAGACCGGCGCGGTGGAGGTGCTCGCCGAGGTCACCAACCAATACTCGGGTGTCGCGCCGGACGACGAGCGGATGGCGCCGTACTGGGCGCTCGCGGAGGAGCTCGACCTCCCCGTCGGACTCCACATCGGTCCGGGCCCGCCGGGCGTGCGCTACCTCGGCTCGGAGGGCTACCGCGCGCGGCTCCACAGCGCGCTCACCCTCGAGCCCGTGCTGGTGCGGCATCCGCGTCTGCGCGTCTACATCATGCACGCGGGCTTCCCGCTCATCGACGATCTGCTGACGCTGATGTACGCGCACCCGCAGGTGTACGTCGACATCGGCGTCATCGTCTACACCCGCAGGGACTTCGATCAGTACTTGAAGCGTATCGTGGACGCCGGGCACGCCAACCGGGTGATGTTCGGCTCGGATCAGATGGTGTGGCCCGAGACCATCGACCGCGCCATCGAGCGGATCGAGAACGCCGACTACCTCACGGACCGACAGAAGCGCGGCATCCTCTGCGAGAATGCCGCGCGGTTCCTGAGGCTGGGTGAGGAGGTCTGCGGCGAATGACCGGACCTCGGGCCTATACGTCCAGGTTCTTCACGAACTTGGCGTTCTTCTCGATGAACGCCCGACGCGGCTCGACATCTTCACCCATGAGCCGATCGAACAGCTGCGAGGCGATGGCGCCGTCCTCGATCTCGACCCGCAACAGAGTGCGGGAATCCGGATCCATCGTCGTCTTCCAGAGCTGTTCGGGGTTCATCTCACCGAGTCCCTTGTAACGCTGCAGTCCCACACCCGAACCCCCGAGCCGCTTGGTGTACTCGTCGCGCTCGGTGTCGTTGTAGGCGTAGAATTCCTTCCGACCCTTGTGGAGGCGGTACAGAGGCGGCTGTGCGATATAGATGAAGCCCGCTTCGATCAACTCCGGCATCTGGCGGAAGAAGAAGGTCAGCAGCAGCGTCCGGATGTGGGCACCGTCGACGTCGGCGTCGGTCATCACGATGATCTTGTGATACCGCGCCTTGCTCAGATCGAAGTCGTCCCGGATGCCCGCGCCGATCGCCGTGATCATCGCGCGGATCTCGTCATTCGAGAGGATCTTGTCGATCCGGGCCCGCTCGGTGTTCAGGATCTTGCCCTTGAGCGGGAGAATGGCCTGATACTGGCGATCGCGGCCCATCTTGGCGGAACCACCGGCGGAGTCACCCTCGACGAGGTAGATCTCGCACATCGACGGCTCGTTCAGCGAGCAGTCGGCGAGCTTCCCGGGCAGGATGCCGCCCTCGAGCGCGCTCTTCTTCCGAGCCAGGTCCCGTGCCTTGCGGGCCGCCTCGCGTGCCCTCGCCGCCTGAAGCGACTTCTCGATGATCTGCTTTGCGGCCTTCGGGTTCTCCTCCAGGAACATCGAGAGCTGCTCGTTCACGGCGGCCTCGACGGCGCCGCGAACCTCGCTGTTGCCGAGCTTCGTCTTCGTCTGACCCTCGAACTGCGGCTCCATCACCTTCACGCTGAGCACGCAGGTCAGACCCTCCCGGACGTCGTCACCCGAGAGGCTCTCGTCCTTCTTGAAGATCTTGTTCTTGCGGGCGTAGTCGTTGATGGTCCGCGTCAACGCGGCCTTGAGACCGGTGAGGTGCGTCCCACCCTCGTGGGTGTTGATGTTGTTGACGAAGGTGTGCGTGTTCTCGCTGAAGCCCTCGTCGTACTGCATCGCCAGCTCGATCTCGGCCTCGGGCTTCTCGGCCTCGAAGTAGACGATCGCTTCGTGCAGCGGCTTGCGGCTGCCCCGCAGGTACTGGACGTACTCGGCCAGCCCGCCCTCGTACTGGTACTCTTCGCGAACTCCCTCGTCACCGCGCTCGTCGATGAGGACGATCTTCAGGCCCTTGTTCAGGAAAGCCAGCTCCCGCAGACGGTGCGAGAGCGTGTCGAAGTTGTAGACCGTCTCGGTGAAGATCTCGGGATCGGGGTGGAACGACACGCTGGTGCCACGCCCCGAGGCCTTTCCCTGGTTCTCGAGTTCCTTCGCCTTGATCCCGCGCTCGAAGCGCTGGTGGTACTTCTCCCCCTCGCGACGGACGGTGACCTCGAGCCAGTCCGACAGGGCGTTCACCACCGAGACACCCACGCCGTGGAGTCCGCCGGAGACCTTGTAGGTGTCCTTGTCGAACTTCCCGCCCGCGTGCAGGGTCGTCATGGCGAGTTCGACGCCCGGCACCTTCTCGACCGGGTGGATGTCGACCGGGATGCCTCGACCGTCGTCCTCGACGGTTACGGCGTCGCCCTCGTGGATCGTGACCACGACCTCGGAGCAATAGCCGGCCATGGCCTCGTCGATGGAGTTGTCCACGACCTCGTAGACGAGGTGGTGCAACCCACGACCCGAAGTCGACCCGATGTACATGCCGGGACGCTTGCGGACCGCCTCCAGGCCTTTGAGCACCTGGATCTGACCCGCAGTGTAGTCGCCGCCCTTCTGCTTCTTGTCGTCCGCCATGGACCGGTATCTCTCCACTGGTGGTGTCCCCGTAACGACCGCCGTCCGGTCGTCCCGTCCTACGGCCCGTCCTGCGAGAGGACGAGCACGAGCTTCTCGATCGACGCCTCGGTGCGGCCCTCGTTCAGCCGCTCCAGAATCCGTCCCTTCATCATGTTCAACTCCATCAGCCACGCACTCGACTTCACCTCGACGAACAGCGTGCCCTCGGCCACCGAGCGCGCCTTCGTCACCGCGGCGATCCGCGGGCCGACCCGCTCCGCCCACTCCTCGAGCACCGCGACCCGCTCGACCTGCTCCTTGACTCCCTGGCGCTCGAGGAAGCCGCCGAGAAGGTCCCCCACTCGGGCGGGCTGCTTCTTCACGTTTCGATCAGCCCGGCCCGAATGCCCCAACGCGGCAGTGCGTCTCGTCGGACGCGAACGTCGGAGTCCTTGGGCGCGGTGAGGATCACCTGTCCCGTCTCCTCCCGCTCGATCAACCCGAGAATGCGTTCACTGCGCCCCTCGTCGAGTTCGGCGAAGACGTCGTCCATCAGGACGATCGGCTCCTGCCCCCGGGCTTCGCGAATCGTCGCGGCTTCGACGAGCCGAAGGGCGAGCGCAGCCGTGCGGCGCTGGCCCCCCGAGCCGAAATCCCGCACGTCCAGCTCGCGATCCCCCGTGACGGACACGCCTACATCGTCGCGGTGCGGGCCCACGACCGTCGTCCCGACGCGCCGCTCGCGCTCGGCACTCCGAAGCAGCGCCTCGCGAAAGGCCTCGACCACCGTGTCGACCGCCGGCACTCCGTCGGGCAGGGTCGGATTCGACCGATAGTCCAGCGAGGCTCCCGGTCCGCCGGAGACCTCGGCGTAGTAGTCGGAGAACGCGGGCCCTACCGCGTCGAGCCAGCGCGCCCGGTGGGCCGTGACCTCGGCTCCCGCCCGGGCGAGCGGATCGTCCCAGAGGTGCACCATGGCCGGCGCGAGGCCCTTGTTCAACGCCGCGTTCCGCTGCTGAAGAACCTGTCGATACCGCTGAATCGAGCGCAGGTACCCCGGCGCGTTGAGCGACAGGACGATGTCGAGAAACCGACGTCGGCCCGACGGCCCCTCGTTGATGATCGCCACGTCCGCGGGAGAGAAGACCACGGCAGCCAACCGTCCCAGTCCATCGGACAACCGATCCGGCTCCGCCCCGTCCACCGTGACCTTCTTCCGCTTGCCCCGCTTCTGGAAGGCGGCGGTCACTTCCACCGGTACCCCGGCCCCCGGAGGCGTCAGGCGGCCCGCGACCCGGAAGACCTCTTCGCCGAAGCCGATCAACTGATCGTCCCTCGCACCCCGAAAGGAGCGGAAGGTCTCGAGGTAGTAGATGGATTCGAGAAAATTGGACTTCCCCTGGGCATTCTCACCCACGAGGGCCACCCCCTCCGGCGGCACGTCGAGTTCCTGAACGCCGAGATTCCGAAAGCGCCGGATCGACAGGTGCGTCAACCGCACGCGCGACGCGGGGGAGGGGCCGTGAAACGCATCCCGGAATTTACCGGATCGGCGGCCACTCGACCACCCCGAGACGGCCCTGGGGGACGTGGCGAATCCGCAGGCGCCGTGCGGCGTTTCGTGGGATCGGGCACCCCGGCTCCGAGGTCGGTCGGGCGGCCGCAGGGACGGACGGTGGTTACTTTCCTCCAGATCCGGCGTATGGTCAGACAACGAACTGCTTTTCCAGGAGCCCTCGATGAGCCTGATCCGACCCGTCCGCCTCGCTGCCGCCCTGATCGCGGCGGCGGTCCTGACGGCCTGCGCCAGCAATCCGCAGTATCCGGGGAATCGCGAGACGTATCAGGCCCAGGTCGAGATCGACAACGGCAACTCCTCGCTGAGCAACTTCACGGTCCACCTGGTGTCGGCCAACGGTCCCCGCCAGCGCCTCGGGAACGTGAATCTGAACGAGACGCGCTCGTTCAGCGTGTCGTACCCCAGCTCCGGTGGGCGATATCAGTTGATGGCGACGCTGATCAGCGGTTACGAGCTGTTCTCGCCCGCCTTCACGCTCACCGAGGGCGACATGATCGTGTGGAATCTGCAGCGGAACCGCGTGTTCTTCGCGGGCAACGCCCGCCAGTAGGCCGAAGCCTCAGCCGGAGCGCCGGCCCGCGATCCATCCCGCGGCGACGACCACGGCGGCCGCGACCACCCACTGCCCCGCCTCGATTCCCAGATCGAAGGCCAGGACGCGGACGACTCCGCCGCCCGCCGCGATGAGCGAGCTCGCCATGGCCTCCACGGCCGCCAACCCGTGTACGAGCCCGAAGGTCACGACCAGGACATAGCGCCACACGCGGAGTCCCTCGGCCTCGAAGGGTCCGTCCCACGCGAACTGAGCCGGGCTGCTCGGCCCGTCGCGCACGCTCGCGCGGAGAGCGCCGGCGTTGATGGCCGACCCGGAACCGGCGCGTGCCGCGGCAGCGCGACGGCGCCACGCGCGTTCGAGACCGGTGGTCGCCGCAGCGGCGAGCACGAGACCCCACAGCACGGACTCGCTCCAGCTGCCGACGGGGAGAACGCTGCCCATGGCAACCGCTGCGAGCACGACGGCGTGGGCCACCGTGAAGCCGGTCAGGAGTACGACTACGCCTCGCCAGTACCGGCGATCGAAAGCCGCCGTCAGCACCCCCACGAACGCGATGTGGTGCAGGCCGGCGCTGGACCAGACGTGGCCGAACCCTCGGGCGAGCCAGAAGCCGAACTCCGAACTCAACGCCCCTTGAACTCCGCGTCCCGACGCTCGAGGAAGGCGGTCATGCCCTCCTTCATGTCCTCGGTGGAGGCGAGCAGCCCGAAGAGCGACGATTCGAAGGCCAGCGCCTCGTTCAACGAGGTGTCCACGCCCCGGTAGATCGACTCGAGCGCAGCTCGCACGGCGACCGGCCCGTGCCGGGTGATCCGACGCGCGAATGCCTTGGCTTCGTCGAGCAGCTCCGCGCGGGATACGACGCGGCTCACCAGACCCAGCACCTCCGCGCGGTCCGCGCGAATCGGGTCTCCGGTCAGCGTCATCTCGACGGCGCGCCCCAGGCCGACGAGCCGCGCCAGGCGAATCGTGCCGCCGTACCCGGGGATGATCCCGAGGCCCACCTCGGGCAGGCCGAACCGCGCGTTGTCCGAGGCGATCCGAACGTGGCACGCGAGGGCGACTTCCAGACCGCCGCCGAGCGCGTAGCCGCCCACGGCGGCGACGACCGGCTTCGGAAAGCGCTCGATGGCCGTGAAGACGTCCTGCCCCTGGCGGCTCACTCGCACCCCGTCGACCGCCCCCATCTTCACCAATTCGGCGATGTCGGCTCCCGCGACGAAGGCCTTCTCCCCGGCACCGGTCAACACTACGCCACGGACGTCGTCGTCGACGAGAAGGTCGGTGAAGACCTTGCCGATCTCGTCGATGACTTCACCGTTCAGGGCATTCAGCTTGTCCTGCCGATCGATCGTGACGACGGCGAGGTCGCCGTCCCATTCGACGCGAACGTAGTTCAGGTCGCTCATGGTCGGATTCTTCGGGGGCCGGAATATGGATGAGGTCGCGCGGATGCGCCCTGAACACTGACGATTTCGAGCTCGTCCGGCAATGGAATTCAGCGCCGTCGATCGCTACCTTCCCGGGCCCGGTTCCATGCCACTCAAGGAGAGCCCCGTCATGAGTCGTTCGCTCAACAAGGTCATGCTCATCGGCAACGTGGGGAGCGACCCCGAGGTGCGTGCCACGGCGTCCGGTGCGCGGGTCGCCAAACTCTCCGTGGCCACCAATCGGAGCTTTCAGGACCGCACCGGTCAGCAGCAGGAGCGAACCGAGTGGCACCGCCTGACCTTCTTCGGGCGCCTGGCCGACATCGTCGAGCAGTACGTGAAGAAGGGCGACCGGCTCTACGTCGAAGGGCGTATCGAGTACTCGCAGACGCAGGACGACAAGGGCAACACCCGCTACTGGACCGACATCGTGGTCAACGAGATGGTGATGTTGGGATCGGGCACGGGCGAGGGCGGCAACCACGGAGGCGGAGGACGGACGTCCGGCGGGCTTACGGAAACCCCGGCCGCTCCGTCGACGCCGCCGCTCTCGGAGCCGGACGACGATCTGCCGTTCTGAGGAGTCGGCTCGACCGACGGTGCCTCAGCCGTCGAGCTCCCGACTTCCGGCGGTTTCCGACTCCCACAGGCCCATGAAGTACGCCTCGTAGCGCTCGCGGTTGGCGCGGTAGTCCTCCCGCCATACCTCGAAGGGAGGGAGGTTCACCCGCTTCGCCAGCAGTTGGGTGGCACGTTGCACGAGAGACGTGTACGAGCCGGCGTCCGCGGAGGGTGAACCGAATTCCCGCGTCGCCTTTTCCGCCAGCAGGTAGATCTCGTCGGGTGACAAGTACAAGAGGAGGTCCGCCAGTTGGGCCGAACAGTACTCTAGGTACTTGGCCCGGAGGACCTCGTTGGAGTCGTCGGCGCCGCTGGACTGCGCCGAATCGGCATCCGTCGCCATCGTGCGTGCACTCGCGGGGGAATCGAGACCGGCATTCCGGTCGGGTCGTACAACGAACGACTCGTCACGACGTCAATGGTGCGGTCGCCCGTCCGTGCCGCGCAAGTTTCAGGACGGGAGGGAGATGGACTCCTCGGACCCGTCCTGGGCTACCGCGCCCGGATGATCACGAAGGTGCCGGTAGATGGAACGCCGCGTGAGCCCGTACAGCACGACCCGACTCAAGAACTCCGGATCGGACTTCTGGACCTCCTCCGCCTGGGCCGCGATGTCCCGGGGAAGACGGACCTTCAGCTGTACGGAACACGTTTCCCACATTCGCAAGCTCCAGCGTGCCATCAGGTGTTGAAAAGTTGAAAACTTCGGGATCGACCTCTCCGCGTGGAGGTCGACACGCCGGAGGCGCCTCGAAGCACTCCTCCCGAGCGGCGGGATGGAAGAATAGAAGGCCTTTTTCAGGGGCGCAAGACCCTCTCCGACAAGTCGTCCCGGCCCAGCCTCAAAAGCGTAAATGGTTGTGCACCAATGAGTTGCCAAAATGGCTCTGAAACGGAAAATCAAGCGTTCCCGCTGGTACGAAAAGTGCCATTTTTTCAATTTTTCGAAGACGATGCGGCGAGATTACGCCACGTTTCCCAGACTCGGGAAGAAGAAATTACCCTGCGCCGCTTCACACTTTTTACGAAAAAATGCGATCAGGGCAGAGTCGAACGGAGGAAGGCCTCGAGGGTCCGATCGTCGAAGCTGTCGAACCGATTTCGGATCGCCGGGACCGTGGCTTCCCTGAAGACCGGCGCCGTTCGGGTCGCCCGTCCATCACCCGGGGTCGGGAACTCGACGGCCCCCTCCCAGTCGTCACCCCGCGGTCGAACCACGAGTCGTGCGACGCGTTCGACCCCGGCGGAGCGGAATCCGCGAACCGCCACCGCCACCGGAGCGCCGTTCGGACTCCGAGGCCCGGCCTCGAGGAGCGGCGCATCGGCGATGTGGGCCTCGCGGTGGGCGGCGAAGTCGCGAGCCCAGACCGGGAGCGGCGGAAGCGGCAGCCGGTCGGCACAGTAGGCGGCGAGGGCATCGAGCGACGCCTGGCCGTCCGAAGAGGAACCGACGCCGGCCGCGCGAACCAACGCGCGCAGCCCCTCCCGCGGCACCAGCCCCAGGAGCGCCCGACCCTGTTCGATGCGGTACGCCCGGTAGCGCGATTGCAACGCCTCCGAGACCGGAGACGCGTCGAGGCTCTCGAAGGCCGCGTCCAGGGTCTCGGGGCCGGTCAATGCACCGTACTCCCGCTCCGGCCGGCCACCCGCACGGGTCGTGTCGTCGCCGAAGGCCCGCGGTCACGGATGCGCGACAGCGTGGCCCGGTCGCCGAAGGTGGACATCACCTCGCGAACGTGCGTGTAGCGGTCCGGCTCGAAGCGAGCCAGCAGCCGCAGGAGTCCGCGGCGGACGGCGTCGATCTGCGTCCGCAGCTCGGCCAACTCGAGTGGCAGCGGAAACCGGACCTGGCACCCTCCGCTCGCCGCAGGGCTCGACGGCACGATCCGACGGAGGTCCGTGCCCGGGAACGCCTGCGCCAGCGCCTCCTCGAGCTCGGGATCGACGCTGTCGGTGGGCGTCCGGAAAACCAGCGCGTTCCCGTCGTAGTCGAGGTGAGTACGGACGATCCGCCCGGCACCGAGCACGAACCGCACGGAGGTTCCGTCGTGGAGATCGAGGTCCCGGCAGATGTCCCTGTACCCCAGGCGCAGCAGCGTCGGACGCGTCAAGGGGCCGAAGCCCACGCGCTCCAGGACCCGCAGTCCGACCTGGAAGCAGAAGCGGCTGAGCTCGTCGCGCGCTTCGCCCAGCGCGGAGCCCCGCACCAGGGCGTTCAGATGGTCGAGCGTCGGCTCGTAGACCCAGTCGAGGACCACGAGTTCGCCCGAGAGGTCGAGAAGCTTCACGTCGGCGCTTCCGACGTCGAGCGCCTCGACGTGTGAGGCGTACCGGCCCTCGAGGACGACCGCGAGGCCCACGTCCTGAATGCGGCCTCCCGGGACGTCGATCTCGTGCACGTCGCGGTACTGAACGACCGCGCGCGTGAGCGGGAGTTCGCAGGCGCCCGGCACATCGGCCATGGCCTCCGGGCGGGCCTCGTGGGAAGGTTGCGTCTGCATCGTCGGCCTCGGGGTTGCCGTGCCCGGGACGATCCCGGGGACGCCCAGCATAACCATCTGTTTCCCGCTCCGGCAAGGAAAATCGGCGACCTTGCCGGTCCGGGGCGCTACGGGCACCTTGTCGTGTGATGCGAGCGTCCGACGTCGACCCTGCCCCGCCCCCCGAAGCACCCGCTCCGGAGTATCGACGCTCCGTCGGTGCGTTGGAGCGCGACGGCCGCGGGTGGGCCTGCGAATTGATCGCGTTCGCCCACGGCGACGTGTGGCGGGGCGGCTTCGCCTTTCTTCCGACCGACCCCAAGCCCGGCGAAGACGAACTGCGGACCGCGACGATCTTCGTGGAGGACTCCCAGGCGGAAATCCACGCGAAGGCGCGTTCGATGGGCCGACCACTGCTCGAAGCGCTTCTGGACTCGGCGCTGCACGTACGTGCGCAGGAGAGGGCCAGTTCGCCGTTCCTTCAGCGCTGGTTCCGGAAGGTACTCTCCGATCCCGAGCTGGGCGGGGGGGACGGGATCGACGGGGCGGAGCCGCGGGCGGACCTCGACGAGCTGCGATCGCTGTACGCGTCCTATCGGATGGACCAGGTCGCGCATTTCATCGCGCTCGTGGAGCCCGACGACTTCCACCGCGCCGTCGACGAGATCCTGGATGGACAGCGCATCGACTTCGCGGCGCGCGATCGTCTGCAACTGGCGATGATCGTCGTGGAGTACATCGAGTCGCGCCTGCCCCTGCCCCCGTTCGAGACCTGGATCGTCGACTTCCTCGGACACCGGGACCGGTACCAGGACTACGCCCACGAACTGCATCGCGAGGGCGTACTGCCCTGACGGGATGCTGGTCGGGTGCCCGTCCTCCGTTCAGCCGGCGGCTCCTCCCGGCAGGTACCCCGCGGCCAGTTGCCCGTACTCCTCCACCTGGGCCGCCACCCAGTCGTCCGTGCGGCCCAGCTCGTCGGCCATCCTGCGGGCCACCGCCTCGGCCACCTCGACCGAGGCCGCGGCATCCAGCAGCAGGGAGCGGGTCCGTCGCGAGAGTACGTCCTCGACCGTGCGGGCCATCTCGAAGCGCACCGCCCAGGTGACCTCGGCCCACCGGGCGGGCAGGCGCGGATGGATGCGCTCGTCACCCCCGGGTACCTCCATGGCCAGCGCGGTCAACTCGGGGGCATCGGCGCCGTAGACGGCCCAGTCGCCGAACCGTTCCGCCGCGGGATGGTATCCGTGGATCTGCAGATCCCGGGTCGTGCACGGAACCGGGTCGAGTCCCGCGAGCACGGCCGCGTGATCGACCGCGTCTTCGGCCATCTTCCGGTACGTGGTCCACTTGCCCCCCGTGATGGTCACGAGGCCGGTGGGCGAGATCTGCAGCGTGTGGTCCCGGGACAGCGATGCGGTATCGTCCGCGTCGTCCGAACCGACCAGCGGGCGCAGCCCGGCGAAGGCGCTGAGTACGTCGCCCGGCTCCGGGTCCTGCGTCAGGTACCGAGCCGCGTGTTCGAGAACGAACGAGATCTCGTCCGCCAAGGGGCGGGGTTCGACGTCGATGGTGTCGACCGGCGTGTCCGTCGTCCCCACGATCACGCGATCGTGCCACGGTACCGCGAAGAGCACCCGACCGTCATCCGTGTGCGGGACCATGATCGCCGAGTCCCCCGGAAGGAACCGGCGCTCGAGGACGATGTGGATCCCCTGGCTGGCCCGGATCATCGGCCGAGCCGCCTCGTCGTCCAATCGCCGGAGTCCGTCGGCGAACGGGCCCGTTGCGTTGATGACCGTCTTCGCCGCGATCTCCATCGTCGAGCCCGCCTCTCGATCTTCGACCCGCACTCCGGCCACCACTCCCGTCCCGTCCTTGAGCAGGCCCGTCACCGGCGCGTAGTTGGTCAACACGGCCCCCAGCCCCGCAGCCGTACGCGCCAGATGCACGAGCAGACGCGCGTCGTCGAACTGTCCGTCGTGGTAGACGACCCCGCCGCGGAGTCCCTCGGTCTCGATCGTGGGAAGGCGCTCCACCGTCTCCTCCTTCGACAACAGGCGCGAGGGCCCGAAGCCGTAGCGCCCGGCGAGGGCGTCGTAGACCTTGAGCCCTATGCCGTAGAAGGGTGCTTCCCACCAGTCGTAGTTGGGCACGACGAACGCGAGATCATGGACGAGGTGGGGCGCGTTGGCTCGCAGGATCCCGCGCTCCCGCAAGGCGTCCATCACCAGCGGGATGTTGCCCTGGCGAAGGTAGCGGACGCCCCCATGCACCAGCTTCGTGCTGCGACTCGACGTGCCCTTGCCGAAATCGTACGCCTCGAAGAGGGCGACGTCGTAGCCGCGGGCCGCGGCATCGACCGCGATCCCGAGGCCGGTCGCTCCCCCACCGACCACCGCCAGATCCCACGGGCGGTCCCTCCGGGCCAGTCGGCCCACCATCTCGTCACGCTGCATGCGTCATCCCTCGTCACCGAGCCGGGTCATGTGTCCGCCTAGGGTAAGTGTTATCGTTCGCGGCCGCTCCCGGTTCATTCTCGAAGGCCACGCCCGTGTCGCCCGCCGCCAACGCCCTTCTCGCCGTCCTGCTGGTGAGTGCGATCTCGCTGATCGGGGTCGTCACGGTATCGCGGGATCCGGCCGTGCTGCGGCGACGGCTTCCTCTGCTGGTGAGCCTCGCGGCCGGTGTTCTGGTCGGGGGAGCGATGCTCCACCTTCTGCCCGAGGCCATAGAGGCGCTGGGCCCGGGAATCGAGGTCTGGCTTCTCTTCCTGGGCGGATTCCTGGGCTTCTTCGTGTTGGAACGGTACCTCTGGTTCCACCACCACGGTCGGCACTTCCCGGCCAGCGACCCTGACGCGGACCCCCACCCCACGGGCCACGGGCTGGGCGAAGACTGCGCGGAGCCCCATCCCGTCGTGATCATGAACCTGGTGGGGGACGGGGCGCACAACCTCATCGACGGCATGGCGATCGGCGCGGCATTCATGGTGAACCCGGCCGCGGGCATCGCCACGACCATCGCCATCGCGCTGCACGAGATCCCCCAGGAGCTCGGGGACTTCGGGGTTCTGGTCCACGGAGGGCTGTCCGTGCGCAGGGCGCTCCTGTTCAACGTGCTGTCGGGCCTGGTCGCGGTCCTGGGTGTCACCATCGCCCTGCTCGTGGGCCAGCGCGTCGACGGATTCTCGGCCGCGCTGCTTCCCATCACCGCCGGGAGCTTCCTCTACATCGCCGCGGCCGACCTCATCCCCGAAATCCACCGCCACCGGGATCGATCACGAGCGGCTGCCCAGGCCCTCTTCCTCTTCCTCGGCGTGGGGCTCACCCTGATTCTCAGACTCCAGGTCCATTGACCCTCGGTCGATTCTGGGAATATCTTGGTAGGCTACCGAAAGAAGTTATCTCACCGAGGAGCGTGATTCCTTTGGAAGTGACCATCCAGGACAACGAGAGCCTCGAGCGGGCACTGCGGCGCTTCAAGCGCAAGGTGCAGCGTTCGGGTCTCTACTCCGAGCTTCGCAAGCGCCGCTTCTACGAGAAGCCCAGCGCCCAGCGCAAGCGCAAGCGTGAGGCCGCGATCCGCCGTGAGCGGCGGCGTCAGCGCCGCAACGAGCGTCGCTGAGGGCTCGCGAGCACGCGTCGGACCCCTGGACGGGATGGGGGGCCTTCCTACAGGAGGGCCCCCTTTCTCATGCCCAGCGATCTCGAGCGAAAGTCCGGTCCAGTCCCCGCCAGGCCTCGACCGCGACGGGGCCGAGCCCCCGCGTGACGAAGAGCAGGAGCATTTCGACACCGGTTTCGGGGGCACGGAGCCTGCTGGGCGGGCGACCGCACTGCGCCCGCACGAACCGCGACAGGTTGCCGCTGGAGTGGAAGCCGAGCTGCCACGCGATGCGCGCGGTACTGTCGGTCGATGAGCGCAGGCGGTGGGCGACCGTGAGCAGACGCAGCCCCCGCAGGTAACTGGCCGGCGACGGCAGGCCGCGGCGACGGAACCGTGCACGGAGCGCCCCGGCGGACAGGCCGAGGGCCGGTGCGATCGCTTCGACCGACGAGAGTCGGGTCGGATCTTCGAGGACTCGACGGGCGAACCCCCGGAAGGCCAGCGGAAGACGGCCGCCGATCGCGCGCTGGCAGTCCGCGAGCATCCGGTCGACCCACGTCGTCGAGCGGTCGGCGACCGCCCCCTCCACCCAGGTCGCGAGCCCGAGTCGACC
>JAHHMJ010000630.1 GCA_018678395.1 Gemmatimonadota bacterium
CCCCCTCCGATTCAGAGCTCTTCTCGTCGCAGGTCCCGGACCAGCCAGACACCCGCGGCGAGCATCAGGAGGGGTGCGACTCCGATCAGCCGGAGCGGCCCCGGGGCCGGCAGGAAGTAGAGTCCGACCGGCATCAGCCCGATCAATCCCGCCAGAAGTGTGACCAGCGCGGCGCCCCGATGCGCCGCGACGACCCCCGCCCAGGCGAGTCCGGGAAAGAGGAGGGCGGCGACGATGGCCGGAGGAATCGACTCTCCTCCGGGCCCGAGCGCGCTGGTCCAGACGAGCCTCCACCAGACGACCGTCGACAGGAGGGCGCTGACCAGCGCAAGGAGACGCGGAGCGAGGGCCGGTCGACAGGGTGTGGTGGGCATGACCGAAGGTCGATCCAGCGGCGCCGTTGGGAAAGATCCCCGCCCGCGACCGGGGAGGATTCCCGACGGCCATTGCATCCGCGAGCCCCGATGTTGTAGGCGAGAGTTCCTGTCCCCGAAACGACGGAGGAGCCGAATGCGCCCCGCACGACTCGTCGCCCTTCTTTTCGCCGGCCTGGTCGTCGCCGCGTGCGACTCCCCCCCCGAAGTACCCCCTGAGCCGACGGCAGCCGACACGATCGCCATGGCCGTGGCCGCCTACGACCCCGCCGGGTTCGACAGCAACGCCTGGGACACGCCCGACGAGGCCATCGTTCGCGGGAGCGTGGTCTACCAGTATTCGTGCGTCAAATGCCACGGTGCGCAGGGACTGGGCGATGGGGGCTTCGTGACGCGAGGGGACACCCTGCGGCCTCCGGCCTTCAACGCCGAGGACTGGGCCTTCCAGGGCAACCTCGAAGGCTTGCGCACGCACGTCTTCACCGGCACCGAGGGCGGCATGCCCCACTGGGGGCTGGAGGGTCTGCAGTACCGTGACGTCGACGCCGTCTCCCGCTTCATTCTGGATCGACTGACGGCCAACTGAGGTTCGTGTCGCCGGGCCGCGGCCCGTATCACACGGTGGTGCAACGACGGGGAGGGGCGCGCTTGCGTCCCTCCCCGTCGTCGTCGAATCAACCCGCGTCGAGAATCCGCTCGATCTCGGCCCTGACGTCGCGGAGGTGCACGCGAGTCAGCGTGTCCGCGGCCCGGCCCTCGGCTCGCTGAGCCGCACCGCCGAGCGTCCGCAGCTCTTCACGGAGGAGGGCGCGGACATCGCTTCCCCACCGCGGCGGCCGCCGGAACGCGGCCGGGAGGCTGCCTTCCCGCTGGAGGTCCGTCTCGGACGGGTTGAGCTCACCGTCGACCGCCTCGAGCCAGGCCCGCTGAAGGTTGCGCCGGTAGATGTCGAGCCGGAGCGAACCGGAACCCACGACGGACCCCCACACGCCCTCGCGGAGCTGAGCCATCATGTCGGGAAGGGTGTACGTGTCCCCCGACGTCAGCGCCTCGTACTCGACCAGTGAATTGAGCTTCCGCGGGGACATCAGCGCGTTCAGCAGTCCCGACTGAGCCGTCCGGATACGGGCGACCGCGCCTTCGGCCTCGATGCGCCACAGGATGTCCTCGTCCAGGAACATCTCCGGCACGGTGAAGGCGTTGTCGATCAGGAACTGCATCGCCTCGCGCTGGCGCTCTTCGGCGACCGGATCGAACCGCGCTCCCGTCCCGTACTTCTCCTGCGTGATCGCTCCCCCGATCAACGCGGCCACGTGCCGCATGTAGCGACCCCACTGACCCACGGCTTCGCCGTAGAGCTCCTCGAGAAGCGCGTAGTCCTCGCCCGGCTGCTCGGCGACGTCCATGAGCGAACCCATGACGCGCTCGAGGTTGCGGAGCGCCAATCCGGTCGAGGCCACCGCGTCGGCGTCCCCCACGGCCTCGGTGATGTTCTCCGGATCGTTGGGGGCGTCCGAGGTGCTGAACCGCAGCCACGGGATCGTATCCTGGGTGCGCGCCCAGTCGTCGAGCATCGGCCGTTCGGCATCGGGCGAGGACGCGTCGAGAATCGGTCGATAGCCCCACATGACCGCGAACTTGTCGTACGGACCCACACGGGGGACCAGGAGCTCGGGAGGGATCGAGTCCTCCGGCTGCGCCACGTAGTTGAAGCGGGAGTAGTCCATGAGCGTCGCGACGTGCCCGCCCATCCTCTCGAGGAAGTCGACGGACCGCACCGAATCCGCGGGATACATGGCCGAGGACTTCATGTTGTGCGGGAAACCGATCGAGTGACCGATCTCGTGCGTGACCACGTACTCGACCAACCGGCCCATGAGCGAATCCGGCAGCGGGAGCTGCTGCGCCCGTTCGTCCAGCGGCGATACCTGGATGAAATACCAGTTCCGGAGGAGGTTCATGACGTTGTGGTACATGTTGACCTCCCCCTTCAGGATCTGACCTGAGCGGGGGTCCACCGTCTGTCCACCGGTCGCGTTGGGCACCGTGCTGGGACGCCAGTAGATCACCGAGTGGCGCGCGTCGAACAGCGACCAGTCCGGGTCGTCCGCGGGCGCGTACTCACCGCTGATCGCATTGCGGAACCCCGCCTCCTCGAACGCAACGTTCCACTCGTCCACGCCCTTCTTCACCCAGGGCTTGAGCCAGTCGGGGGTCGCGGGATCGATCCAGTAGACGATCGGTTCGACCGGCTCGACGAGTTCTCCGCGCCGGAAGGCCGCCGTATCCGAGGGCTCGAGCCGGAATCGATGGATGAACCGGCGCAGGCGGGAGCGGTGCTCCGCAAGGGAGAAGTCGAACCACTGGCTCGCGATGAAGCCCACGCGATCGTCTTCCCACCGCGGCATCATCGGCTCGTCCGGGAGCCGGAGCATGCTCCAGTGCGTGCGAACGGTCTGCGCCGTGGCCGGCGTGCTCGGAGGGGTGCCCGGAGGACGAGCGTTCCCGGTCTGGGTCGCCTCGACCTCGACGTTGCGCGGGAACGCCGCGACGTGCTCGAACCAGCTCTTGCTCTTCTGCGTCCCCTGCAGAGACCCCATCTCGCGGTTGTACGTGAGAAAGAGATCTGTGACGTCGATCACCGCGGCCGAGTCCGCAGGATTGAAGGCCTCGACGTCGAAGCGCCCGAGGACCGCGCCGTTGCGGAAGCCGTCGACCTGGCGCCAGATCGCATCCGCCGAATCCGCGACGATCTGGTACTCCTTCTCACGAAGGACGACGGCGTCGCCATGCCGCTCCCACTGCACGATGCGCCGCGCACCACCGCCGAAGAAGCCGGCCGGGTCCTGGAGCGTCGACGCCACCGGTCGGGCGATCAGCAGCAGTTCGGCACCGAACGCGTCGGCCGGGATCTCGAAGAGGAGTTCGTCGTCGATGCGGTGGGTGCGGAACAGCCCTTCCCGCGTCTCGGCCTCGTCGGTGACGACGTCGGTGTACGGCCGGGGCCCGTCATTCGACGCTCCAGGGCGCCGCGCGCTCGCGGGGCCAGCGCTTCCACCCTCGGCCGAACTCGCGGTCGGGGTGGGGGACGTCTCCGGAGCGGAGGAGCTGAATACGGAGCAGCCACCGACGCCAAGCAGGGTCGCGAGGGCCGCAGCAACGGTGAGATTGGATCGCATGCGTTGTCGGGATCGATAAGAGAAGAAGGGAATCCGCGAAACTGTGGCGACTACCGATCCGGCGCCAGCCGCCCGGTCTCCTGCAGGTGGGCCCGCACGCGGCGTACGTCTTCGAGAGCGGGGCCGATGCGCTCCGCCCAGTCCCCTGGGGGGGCCGCCTGTCCCACGTCCACCATGCGAGCGAGGAGCACAGTAGCCTCGGCCAGCGCCGGGCCCCCGCGCGCGGCCCGGGCCTTCACGAGGGCCTCGACCGCCTCTTCGATGGGCTCCGGTCCGGTCGGGCGGTCGCGGTTCGCCCCGAAGAGCCCGAGCGCCGCCCCCCCCACCAGTAGAGCCACCGCGAGAGCGAGGACCCCGTACGCGGTATCGACGCCCAGATCGACGTAGTTGCCGATCGCCGGCGTGAGCGTCAGGGTCGCCATGCCGACGAAGGCCGTAACGCAGCCCACACCCTGGAGGCGGCGCCCCGTGGGGACCCCGACCGCGTCCCACGTGCTCTCGACGACGCGCGCCTCCTCGCCACCGAGGGCCCCGGTCATCCACCCACCCGCGTCGGGAGGGAGCGGTTGTTCCGGGTGCCATCACCCAGCTGGCCGTTCTGGTTGAATCCCCAGCACCAGAGCTCACCCTGGTCGCTCCGGCCGCAGGTGATGCCGCCGCCGCCGAGAATCGAGGTGAAGCGGATGTCGCCGGCGACCGGTGTGGGTGCACTGCGAGCCTCGTTCGACCCGTCCCCCAGCTGGCCGTGCACGTTCTGTCCCCAACAGAAGACCTCACCCGCAGCGGTGCGCGCGCAGGTGTGACTCGCGCCCGCGACGACCGACACCACGGGCGGTAGACCGGGCACGACTCCGGGGCGGGTCGCGGGGAGCGACGTCCCCGAGCCGAGTTGGCCGTGCTGGTTGTTGCCCCAGCAGTAGACCTGACCGTCGCGCAGCCCGCAGGTGTGGGCGCTGCCGGCCGCGATCTCCTGGAAGCCCCCTCCCGCCGCGACGGACACCGGCGCGAGTCGATCGACCCGGGTCCCGTCGCCCAGTTGGCCCTCCGAGTTCAGACCCCAACAATGGATCTGCCCGGATCCCGTCAGACC
>JAHHMJ010000565.1 GCA_018678395.1 Gemmatimonadota bacterium
GCGTTGGCGTCGTACGAAACGCTCGGGAACCTGGGCGCGGTCGAGGATGCCCTGAAGGCGTGGCAGGACTCGAAGGGCGCCGGTGACGCGTGGAAGAACTCGGCGCGGAACCGCACCGGGGCAGTCACGGCCCTGGTTTCGATTCTTGCCGGCGTTGGAGACAACGACGCCGCGCTGGGGGTCGACCCTGCGATGGTTCCGGGGCTCGTCGACGCGCGTCGGGGCGTCTTGTACCTCTTCAGCCACTTGGAGGAGACCAACTTCAGCAAGATCGAGGTCATCATGGAGGGTGGCCTCGGCCTCCTGGGGGGAGCGCTGAGCTTTGCGGGAGAGCCGCTGAAGGGTATGGACGCGTCCAAGGCTGCCGGCATCATGTCCGACAACTACGGGACGGCCACGGTGCTGCTCGGTGATGCGTTGAACGTCGCTCCCGGTGTGGCCCCGGAGACCGCTGAGGGGCGGACCCTGTTTCAGAGATTGAAGGCCTGGCTGGAGCAGTTCGTCAAGGACATGAAGTCCAAGCTGTTCGATCGCTTCG
This sequence comes from Gemmatimonadota bacterium, assembly GCA_018678395.1. GTDB lineage: Bacteria > Gemmatimonadota > Gemmatimonadetes > Longimicrobiales > Gaopeijiaceae > Gaopeijia. Next base: position 539 of record JAHHMJ010000565.1, read on the forward strand.
GCATCGTCGACACGACGATCTCGGCATTCCACAATCTGGCGGGCATGGTCGCCTCCGCGCTGGCCAAGGCTGCCGAGAAGATCGTGCCCTTGTCCGGCATCATGACGCTGGCGCAGGGGGTCGGTAAGACGGCCGACCAGGCCAAGAAGAACTTCGACACGTGGCGGGCGGGCCGTGAGGTCGAACTCGGACCGGGCATGCCCAGTCACGTCGCCAATGCCATCGTCGCAGCCATGAAAGCGAGCCTCTTCGACGGACTCTGGACGGCCATCAAGGGGGCCACCTCGATCGGCATGGCATTCGCCACGGCGGGAGCCAGCGCCATCGTCGACATGGCCGTCGCAGCGGTCGAGATGATCGGAAAGCTCATCTGGCGGGCAGCCGAAGCGTCCCGGATCAACCAGTTCATCCGGGACGCGGGCTCGTACTGGCGTAACAAGGAGGGCATGGAGTTCGCGAGCCAGCCGTTCTCGTTCAACTCCTGGTTCCGCAATGGGAGCCGTTTCACGCCCCTGATTCCCATGCTGACGCTGAACACCGGCATCTGCGGCGACAAGATGCGGTTCCTGCAGATGTTCGAAGCCTCGGGCGGCGGCGTCATCAGCCAGAGCAAGTTCGACGCCGGGGTGAAGTACATCGACAAGCACCTCAAGCCCTTCGCATCGGACTACCTGAACAATTGCCCGTACGACATGAACGGGACGCCTCAGGTGAACGCACTCATCGACCTGGCGAAGACCTGGGACTACCCGGACGATCACCCGGCGCTGCGCGCGGTGAAGGCGTTCTTCGGTGTGAGCTCCTGGGCGGGTCGGAAGCAGACCGCCGCGGAGAAGGACCGCGAAGAGTGGGATCGCACGAACAGGGCGGCGATGGGCGGGGCCGCAGGTGCCGCCCGCAGTGGCGGTCGGTTCTGAGCCTGATACGCGGAAGGGCCGCCTCCTGAGCTCCGGGCGGCGGCCCTTCCCTGTCGTGCCCGAAGCGACCGGCCCGACCTACCTCACGACCCCGACTCTTCCGTTGGGGTGCGGCACTCCGGAGCGCCGAACGAGCGGTTGGACGTGTCGATGACGAAGTCGTCCGCTCGCGCGTTGACCAGACGCTCGGGATCCGACAGGTCGAAGCGGTGGATCGACGCTCCGGGGAAGAGCGCACGGTCGGTTTCCACTCCGATGGCGGCGAGGTAGCACAGCATCGGATCGCGCGCGTTGCCGCGTACGGTGGGAAACGTGAAGACGACCCAGACGCCGGGCACGCCCCGGAACGCGTCCAGCTCGGTCAATGCGACTCGCGGTTCGTAGCTCGTGCCGATCGAGATCGGCGCGTCCAGACCCAACCGGGGACCGTAGTATGCGAGCGCCGTTTCACTGTACGGGTGGCCGAAGATCGGCTCGCCCGGGGCCCGTCGGGCGGCCAGGTCGGCGAGGTGCCCCCGCGTATCGTGGACCGTGTAGGGGGGCAGATCCCGCGCCAGCGGTAGCAGAAGACACGCCGTAGCGCCCCACGCCGTCCAGGTACCGAGGGCTCGCGGTCCAACGGCGTTCCCCACGGAGGGCTCTGCTCGAATGGCCGCCCGGCGAACCGCACTCGCGCCTCCACCGACGGCTGCGCCCAGGATCAGAGCGACGGAGGGCAGAAGGTAGACCGAAGTCCGGGGCACGAGGGGGTACAGACTCAGCCGCGAGAGCAGCACGGCCCCGACGAACGGCATGGCGAGCGCCACGGCCCACGTCCAGTCGACGTCCCGTGCCGTGCGGAAGAGGCCGATCGCACCGGCCGCCAGCAGCCCGAGCGTCGCGACCCAGAGAAGACCTTGGGGGAACGACGCCGGAGCGACGTACGGGCGCAGAAGAAGACCCGGGATCATCTCCTCCCGGACCGCGTCGAAGAGCCACGTCGGGAAGGTGCTCAGCGGCGGCATGAAGCTGCCCGCGTCAGTCCAGTAGTCCTGCATGAAGGTCTGAACGGCCTCGGGTACCGATTTCCGGGCCCACAGAGCAGCGGCGCCGGCCACTGCCATCCATGCGATCGCGGTGCGCCGATGCGCTCCCGCCCCACCGAGGATCCATGCGCCCAGCGCCCCACCCGCAACGACCACCGAGGGTGTGGAGAACAGCCCCACGGCGCCGACACCCAGTCCCAGCGCAAGCGAGGTCGGCGACCGACCGCGACGGATGCGATCGAAGGCGATGAAGATGAGGACCACCGCGAGCACGTCGAGCGCGTACGGTTTGACCGCACCGGCGAGGCTCACGAGGAGCGGGTTGAACGCGAGAACGGCCGTGGCCACCGCGGCACCCGCCGGAGAGAGAATGCGGCGGGCGAGGACTGCCATTGCCACGAGCGATCCCAGGGAGGCGAGCAGAGGCACGAGACGGAGCGCGCGTTCCCCGGAGCCGAACAGGGCCACCGCCACTTTCTGCAACCCGATGAACCCGAACGGGGCGACCTGCTCCTGACGGAGTCCGGTCGTCAGGAGTTCGCGCCAGCCGGCCTCGAGGATGCTCTCGACCAGATACAGCTCGTCGAGCCACAACGAGGTCCCGGCGGCCCACTGGACGACGCGCAGGACCGCACCCGCGACGATCACGGCCGTGAGGAGGTGACCCCAGTGGGGGGCCGGGGCGGGAGGCGAGGGTCGGGTCGGGTGCATGGATCGGGGTCTCGAGGGCGGCGCTAGACCTAGCCGCGGGGGGAGCCCGAGGACAAGGTGGCGACCTGTCGACGGCCGTTGCGAGCGGCCTTCGGAGGGATCTATGCTCCGGAGCCCATTCCCCGGGGGCAGGCACCTTGCCCCTGGACCTCTCCCCGAACGACCAGCCCCACATGCGCTCGAGAGTCCTCGGACTCACCCTCGTCCTGATCGTCGGCTGTCGACCCGCCGGGCCCTCGCCCGACGACGAGGGATCGGGGACCGGGCCGGTGCCGTCGGTCTCGCCCGCGGAGCCCCTCGGATGGCCCTATGTGGCCGGCGACGCCGGGGCCAGGCGCTGGTCGCGAGCCTCGCAGATCACGCCTGAGAACGCCGGGGACCTCGAGAGAGCGTGGATCTGGGAGACCGGCGAGGTGCTCACGACGCACGAGGCCTCGGGCGAAACGCTGTTCCCCGACAAGTTCGAGGCGTCCCCCCTCGCCATCGGCGACACGCTGTTCCTGTCGACGCCCTTCAATCGCGTGGTCGCGCTCGACGGAGTGGACGGCACGGAGCTGTGGAGCTTCGATACCGGAGCGACCGATGCGGGCCTGATCGCGAACGACCACGCCGGCTTCGTGCACCGCGGTGTCGCAACCTGGGTGGGCGACGGCGCGCGACGCATCTTCATCGCCAGTCGTTGGCGGCTCTTCGCCATCGACGCCGCCACCGGCGAGCCGATCGAGTCGTTCGGCTCGGGGGGCAGCGTCGACCTCGGCGCCGATCTGCGCTGGCCGGTGGACCGCACCCTGCTCGGCAATACGTCCCCGCCGACCGTGTCGGGCGATCTGGTCGTCGTCGGTAGCGCGATCGGCGACAACGTGATCGCCGACCGGGATCCCCCGGGCGCCGTGCAGGCCTACGACGCCCGCACCGGAGAACGGCGCTGGCGCTGGGATCCGGTGCCGGCCCCGGGTACGCCGGAGCGCGACACCTGGGAGGGTGATGCGCTGGAGCGGACCGGCCATGCGAACGTCTGGTCGGAAATGACCGTCGATTCCGTGCGCGGCCTCCTCTACGTCCCGGTCAGCGCCGCCAGCAACGACTGGTACGGGGGCCGCCGACTCGGCGACAATCTGTTCACGCAGTCGATCGTGTGCCTGGAGCTCGCCACGGGGCGGCTCGTGTGGTATCGGCAGCTGATCCGCCACGATCTCTGGGACTACGACCCGGCGTCCCCGCCGGTGCTCGTCACGGTCGATGCACCCGAGGGCCCGCGCGACGCCGTCTTCGTGGCGGGCAAGACCGGCTATCTGTACGCCTTCGATCGGGTGACGGGCGAACCCCTGTGGCCGACCGAAGACCGGCCGGCTCCGGAGAGTACCGTGCCCGGCGAGAGGACGGCGGAGTCGCAGCCGCACCCGACCTGGCCCGAGCCGTTCGCGCGCCAGGGCTTCTCGGTCGACGACCTCGTCGACTTCACCCCCGAGATCCGCGCCCTGGCCGAGGCCTACGTCGACAGTCTCGTCATGGGTGAGATGTTCACGCCTCCGAGTCTCCAGGGAACGGTGGTCAATCCCGGCTGGATCGGCGGGGCGGGATGGGGCAGCACGGCCGTGGACCCGGAGCGGGGACTCATCTTCGTGAAGGGTTCCAACCGGCCGGCCCTCGGACGACTCGTCCCCGACGAGCCGATCGGGTTCCGGCTGGATCCGTCGATGGGTGACCCGACCGATCCGCTTCATCTCGTACTCGAGGGCCGATCCTCACGGCTTCCGTGGCGCGACGACGAGCGGTCGGTGCGCCTGCCGATCATCAAGCCCCCGTACGGTACCCTGTCGGCCTACGACCTGGCTTCAGGCGAGCGGCTCTGGCAGGTGACTCTGGGAGACATGCTCGAGCTACGGGCGCACTCGGCCCTTCGGGACCTCGATCTCCCGCCCCTCGGGGTCGCCGGCCCGACCGGTGCGGTGGCGACGGCGGGTGGAGTCCTGTTCATCACGGGCGGGGGCAGGACGCTGTACGCGATCGAGGCCGACAGCGGACAGACCCTCTGGTCGAAAGACCTCGGCGCGATCGGCTACAGCAACCCGATGACGTTCGTCGATACCAACGGCATGCAGACGATCGTCGTGGCCACCGGCCTGGGCGAGGGCGCCCGGCTCCAGGCCTTCCGGCTCCCTTCAGGAGAGACTCCATGACCGACCGCGCGCCTACCACGTGGCTCGCTATGTTGGGTGTCGCCGTCGCGACGGCCGTTGCGGGGTTCATCGCGGGAAATCGCTGGCCGCTACAGGCCGTGGGCGATCTCTTCCGCTCGAGCGACGCGGCCACCTCGGAATCACCGTGGACGCCCTACGTC
>JAHHMJ010000328.1 GCA_018678395.1 Gemmatimonadota bacterium
GGGTACGAGGTCATCGCGGCCACACCCGGGCGCTTCATCGACCACATGGGCTCGGGCAAGGTGGACCTCTCGAACCTGCGCTACTTCATCCTCGACGAGGCCGACCGGATGCTCGACATGGGTTTCCGGCCCCAGATCGAGGACGTGATGCGCGGACTCCGGGGTAAAGGCCACAGGGTGATGCTGTTCAGCGCGACGATGCCGCACGGCGTCCACGACCTGGCGCTGCGCCTCACCGACGAGCCCGCCTGGGTGGAAGCGGCGCCTTCGGGCACCACCGCGAGCGGGATCGTCGAGGTCGCCTACTCGGTGAAGCCCCGACCTCCTGCTGCACCTCCTGCAGGACGCCGGCTGGGACCAGGTGCTGGTGTTCACCCGAACCAAGGCGGGAGCGAACGTCCTCGAGGCCCGGCTGGAGCGTGAGGGCATCCGTACCGACGCCATGCACTCGGATCGGGGCATGAGGGAGCGCACGCGCGCTCTGGACCGGTTCGCGGAAGGGAAGATCCGCGTTCTGGTAGCCACCGACATCGCACAGCGGGGCCTGGACGTCGACGGCATCACGCACGTGGTGAACTACGACGTGCCCACCGATCCCGAGGACTACGTGCACCGTATCGGCCGCACCGGTCGCGCCGGGGCCGCCGGCACCGCCGTGACCCTCATCGCGGCCGGCGATCTGGGGCACGTCAAGACGCTCGAACACCACCTCGGACGGCCGATTCCACGGGAACATCTCCCGGAGTTCGACTACGCCGGGGCACCCCGTACGGAGAGCTCGGGCGGCGGGGCCCGGGGACGTCATTCCCGTGCACCGCGCGGGATGGGAGCCCGACTGGGCGACGAACTGACCCCCGAGGAGCTCGCCGAGCTTCTCAAGCACAGCTGACTTCCGAAGACGTCACCATGCTGCTTCGTACCTACGGATCCAAGCTCCAGAGCGTCGAGCTGAACTTCGACAGCAAGGCGCTCAACGAAATCGGGTTTCGACGCGACCGCCAGGTCGCTCTCGATCGCGACACCTTCCTCGCCGAGCACGAGCGGATCTCGCTCCACGAGTTCACCGCGGAGGCGGACGGCCACGTGCACGACGAGGTCGAGCAGGAGGCGCTCGCTCGTCTGGAGGCCCACGTACGGGCCGCCCTCACCGCCCTGGGTGAGGCCGAGCTGATCGTCGTCGAGTCGGAGGGGACCGACTACCCCAAGACCCGGCAGACGACCCGCAACGTCGTCGTCGAGGGCGAGAATCGACTGCACTTCACCGTGCACATCGACCCGCCGCTGCGGCTCGGCGTCTACCGCGCGAAGGCGTGACTCGAAACTCGCTGGCCGGACTTCCGGTTTCCGCGGCGGAGATCCAGGCCGCGCGAGATCGTATCGAGGCGCACATCGTCCACACGCCGTGCCCGCGTGCCCCCGCCTTCGACGACCTGTGTCCCGGCCCGCTGTACTTCAAGCTCGAGAACCTGCAGCGCACCGGTTCGTTCAAGGACCGCGGCTCCCTCAACCGGATGCTGCAGTTGGGGCCGGAGGAGCGACGCCGCGGAGTGGTGACGGCGAGCGCCGGCAACCATGCGCAGGCCGTCGCCTACCACGCCCAACGGCTCGGGATTCCCTGCACGGTGGTGATGCCCGAGACCGCGCCGCTGGTGAAGGTGGCCAACACGGAGGGCTTCGGGGCGACGGTGCGCCAGCTCGGTGAGGTGCTCGACGACTCCGCCGTCGAAGCCAATCGACTGGTCGACGAAGAGGGCATGGTCATGATCCACCCCTTCGACGATCCGGCCGTGATCGCGGGGCAGGCATCGATGGGCGCGGAGATTCTCGAGCAGGTCCCCGACGTCGACGTGATCGTGGTGCCCATCGGCGGGGGTGGCATGATCTCGGGAATCGCCCTGGCGGTGAAGGCCGTGGCGCCACACGTCCGCATCATCGGAGTCGAGGCCGAGGCCGCCCCCTCGGCCCGCGCGTCCCGCGATGCCGGGCGGATCGTCAAGATCACGAGCTCCCGCACGCTCGCCGACGGCATCGCGACGAAGCGCATCGGCAAGAACACCTTCCCGATCATCGAGGCGCTCGTCGACGACCTGGTCACGGTGTCGGAAGAGGAGATCGCGAGCGCGGTGCTACAGCTCCTCGAACGGCAGAGAACGGTGGTCGAGGGGGGCGGGGCCGTCGGGCTCGCCGCTCTGGCGCGGGGCGCCGTGCCCGTTGGTGAGGGCGAGTCGGTCGTGCTCGTGCTGAGCGGTGGCAACATCGACATGAACATGGTGTCGCGGATCATCGACCGTGGGCTCGTCTTCGACGGGCGCCTCGCCCGGCTTCGGGTCAAGGTGCCGGACCGCCCCGGCTCGCTGGCCGGACTGACCCGCTTCGTCGCCTCTCTGGGCGTAAATGTGCTCGAGACCTCGCACCGGCGTGGCTTCGCCGACATCTCGGTCGGGGACGTCGAGATCGTCGTGACGCTCGAGACCCGCGGGGCGACCCATGTGCAGGCGATGATCCGAAGGCTGGAAGACGAGGGGATCACGGTCTCCGAATACACCTGAGCCGGGGCCCCTACGGTAACAAAGGGGATCTCCCCACAGTCCCGGTGGGCGAGGACCCGACATCGCGGCGTGTGGCGCCCGGGCTAACATGGGGGTGCGAGCGAGCCCGGTACGGAAAGCTTGGTGAAGGGAGGGTCCCAAGCAGCCCAGACCGGGCCGCTCCTTTTTCTATATATGGGGTCAGCGTCCGCATGCGAGATGCTTGATCCAGAAACATGCGTTTCCTATCGTTGGAACCTGGGGAGGTTCCTCGATCGGTGAGGTGCGCATGGGGAGGAGGGTATCGCGGGGCCGGGTCGCCGCCCGCCTCCTGTCGGCGTCCGCTCTCTCGCTGACCGCGTCCGCCTGTTCACTCGTCGGCTATCCGTCCGGCGAGGGGGCGACCCCCACTCGGGCCCCCACGCCCCTCGCCGGGGTGCGCGCCCCCGGGGCTCCGGAGCGCGCCTCGGCGCCTCCGCGCTCCGCTCCCCCACCGGCCAACGCCCGCAGCGACGCGGGGCTGAGCTACGAGGTGTTCGGCCGGCGCTATCGCATCCTGGATTCTGCGGATGGCTACCGGGAACGGGGGACGGCTTCGTGGTACGGCGAGGCGTTTCACGGCCGGCCGACCGCGAGTGGCGAGACCTACGACATGCACGCGCTGAGCGCGGCCCATCGGACCCTCCCCCTCCACACCTGGATCGAGGTGGTCAACCTCGACAACGGCCGGCGCCTCGTCCTGCGCGTGAACGATCGAGGGCCGTTCGCCGACACCGGACGGCGGATCCTCGATCTCTCCTACGGCGCAGCGCGCGAACTCGGAGTGGTCGGACCCGGGTTGGCCCGGGTCGAAGTCCGGGCGCTGAGCGCCGACGAAGCCCCCGAGAGCTGACGGCGAGTCGGCGCCGGCAGGCGATCGGACGCGGCGGGCGTCGAGCACACCATGACGGGGTGGGA
>JAHHMJ010000651.1 GCA_018678395.1 Gemmatimonadota bacterium
CACCTGGGGACCGCCCCCGACTGGTCCGACCGGTGGCACATGGACGAGGTCGGGGTCGTGGACCTGCAGATCTTCCGGCCCACGCGCCGCGGCCGTCTACTGCTCGCGGCGGCTCGCGCCGAGGACCGGATCGGTACCGCGCCCGGTCAGGGCGGACCCCGGCTCGCGTCCTGAGCGTCCCGGCGCCTCAGCCGCCACGCCGCCGCCGCATCATCTCTCGGCGGCGGGCTCCGCGCTCGGCGCTCGCATCGAGAGCCGGTGAGTCCGTGCCGGTCGGCGAAAGGTGTTCTGCGAGGCTGGCGATGGTCGGAAAGCGATAGAGGTCGATGAGTGAGATCGGCTGAGCGATCTGCTCTCCCAGCAGGCGATGAAGCTGAACGACCAGCAGGGAGTGGCCGCCGGCGTCGAAGAAGTTGTCGGTCGTGCCGATGACGTCCACGCCCAGGACCCTCTGCCAGGCTTCGACCAGAGACGCTTCGAGGGCATTGGCGGGCGCAACCGCGGGCTGGGTTCGGGCCGCGCCCGAGTCGGGCGACGGTAGTGCCCCGCGATCGACCTTCCCGTTGGGCGTGAGCGGCATGGCGTCGAGCGGCACGAGATGGCCGGGGACCATGTACGACGGGAGTTCTTCGCCGAGGGCGCGCCGAACGGCGTCCGCATCGAAGGGCTCCTGGGCGACGACGTAGGCCACGAGCCGCTGATCTCCGGGGACGTCCTCGCGCAGAACCACGGTCGCGTGGGTGACCGTCGCCATCCTCTCTAGGGCGGCCTCGATCTCACCGGGCTCGATGCGATGGCCCCGCACCTTTACCTGATCGTCGACTCGGCCCAGGAACTCGAGAACTCCGTCCGGACGCTGCCGCGCGAGGTCGCCGGTGCGATACATGCGGGGCGCGCGACCTCCGGACGTCTGGTCGTTCGGCGCGAAGGGGTCCGCACGAAAGCGATCCGCCGTGAGCTCGTCGCGCTCGTGGTACCCGCGGACGACGCCTCTGCCGCCGATCCAGAGGTCGCCGGGCACACCCGCCGGTACGGGCTCGCCCCCGGAATCGAGCACGTAGATGCGGGTGTTCGCGATGGGTCGGCCGATGGGTACCGCTCCGTCGGCGTCGACGTCGTGTGTGGTCGACCAGATCGTGGTCTCGGTCGGCCCGTACATGTTCGTGACCCGCCCGCCCCCGGCGGCTCGCAGCGCCGAGGAGAGGGACTCCGGGAAGGCCTCCCCCCGACCATGAGGTGCCCGACCTCGGCGAGCGCTGGCTCGACGTCGGGCTGCTCGAGGAGGAGTCGAGCCATGGAGGGCGTGCATTGGAGGTGGGTCACCCCGCGCTCTCGCAGTTGGCGGGCGAAGCCCCACGGGTCCGGCGCCGCGGTTGCCACGGGGTCGCCGGTCGACGTCGGGGTCGCCACATCTGCAGACGTCGCCGCATCCGCGGATGCCGACTCGTTACGCCCCTCGAAGACCGCGTTGCTGCGATCTCGGACCTCCTTGAGCAGCGGAAGGCCCGCGAGGACGTCCGACGTGTCGACGCCGAAGTCCAACAGACACGCGATCTCGTCGACGCCGATCGCCGCACACCGCGCCACGATGTCGACGCAGGTGTCGGGGGTGCCGAAGAGGCCGCTGGTCTCGTAGTAGCGGTCGAAAGCGAAGTCCAGAATGGCCTCGCTCTCTTCGTCGGTGAGGCTCCCCAGATCGATGTCGTCGGGAGTCGAGTCCGGGCCGCCGGGGCGCTTGAAGGCCGGGAAGGTCCACGCGAAGCCGAGCACCAGCTTCATCGACGCGCGCAGATAGTCCTTCATGGGCTCGCGGACGAGCGTCCGCACCGCGTCATCGTCGTCGCCGACGAAGGTGTGGAGCATGAGGGTGACGGTCCCTCCCTCCGGATCGAGGCCCGCCTCTCGCCGGGCGTCGCGGTAGGCGGCGATCTTCTCGGCCACCTCTTCGAGCGACTGCCCGAGGAGGTGGGTGAGCACGTTCGCCCCCATGCGGCCGGCCATGCGGTAGGTGTCCGGGTTTCCGGCCGTCGTGATCCAGAAGGGAAGCTCGGGCTGTACGGGGCGGGGCAGCGAGGTGACCTCGACGGCGTCACCCAGCGGGTTGGTGAACGAGACCGCTTCTCCCCGCCAGAGGCGGCGGATCACGTCGATCTCGTCGACCATGACGCGTTTCTGGTCGCCGTAGGTCTCGGGCCGCAACACGAAGTCGTTCGGCTGCCAGCCCGCCGCGAAGGCGAGCCCGACCCGGCCGGCCGAGAGGTTGTCGACGACCGCCCACTCCTCGGCGATGCGAATCGGATGGTGGAGGGGCGACACGACGCTGCCGGAGCGGATCGAGACGCGCTCCGTCACGGCCGCCAGGGCCGCGCCGGTGACCGACGGATTGGGGAAGGGGCCGCCGAACGCGTGGAAGTGTCGCTCCGGGGTCCAGACCGAGTCGAAGCCGTTGCGATCGAAGTAGCGGCCGGCGTCGAGCATGAGCCGGTACTTGTCCGGGCCCGGTCCGTCGTCGTTGCCCCACATGAACAACCCGAACTGCATGCCCCGATCGCGCAGGCGCCGGTCGTCGACGGCGTGGGAATCGCCCCGCGGTCCGGTGCCCCTGCCAACGGCGCCCGCGCCGGAGGTGCCCGCAGCACGCTCCCGGTCGCGGTAGATCACCACCTCGAATCCGCGCGCGAGGGTCCAGAACAGCTCGAGCACCGAGATGTCGAACGAAAGGCTGGTCACGGCCATCCATACACCCGGAGGGTCGTGGTCGATGACCGCGTCCATGCCGGTGAAGAAGTTCGCGACGTTGCCGTGCTCGACGAGAACGCCCTTCGGACGTCCCGTGCTCCCGGAGGTGTAGATGACGTAGGCGAGGTCGTCGGGGCCGACCTCTCGCACCGGGTGCCGCAGCTCCGGGGTGCGCCCACCGTCGGCGGACTCCTCCAGGCAGTCGACGACCGCGCGCGAGCCGGCCGAGAGGAATGCAGGCGCGGGGCCCGCGGTCACCACCCGCTCGACGCCGGCGTCGTCGAGCATGAAGCGGATGCGCTCCTGCGGGAAGTCGGGATCGAGCGGCAGATACGCCCCGCCCGCCTTGAGGATGGCGAGGGTGGCCACCAGCAGCTCGGGGGAGCGCTGCACGTACACGCCGACCACCCGTCCGGGGCCGACTCCACCGGCTCGTAGCCGGTCGGCGAGCGTTTCGGCTCTGGAATCGAGTTCGCCGTAGGTCAGCGTGCGATCCTCGAAGCGTACGGCGACCCGGTCCGGCTCCCGGCGCGCCAGCGCATCGAAGCGCTCGTGCACCAGGGATTCGTCCAGCGGGGTGGCCGTATGGTCGTCGAGGTCGAGCAGCGACCGGCGCTCCGCACCGTCGACGGCGGGTACCGCCTGCCAGGGTGTACTCGGAGCGTCCAGTCCCCGTCGGAGCAGGGTCGACAGCCCTTCGGCCAGCGTCCGAGCCGTGGCGAGGTCGATCCGCCCGGGATCGAACTCCAGCGCCAGGTGGGCTGCCCTCGGATCCACCACCAGCGTCAGCGGCGGCCGCCCCTCGGAGGTCGGCGCAGGCGTGTTGGCGCCGCTGCCGGTGCGGACCGCGACGGGGACACGCGGCGTCACGGAACCCGATCCGTCGGTGAGTTCCGGCCGGCGTGACACCAGGTCGGTCAGGAAAGCGCCGTCGTCGCGCTCCTCGGCCAGCCGAGCGGCGGCGAGGCGGATGACCCCCTCGAAGTCACCGCCGGGCTCGGGGGTCACGCGCAGCGGACGCCACGGCGAGAAGAGCGCGGCCTCGAGTGGGCTCGTGGTCGCGTCCGCGTCGAACCACGCCAGATCGAACGGACTCCGGCGGCCCCAGCGCGCCAGGAGGATCACCCAGGCGGCGACGACGGTCGCCTCGAAGCGGGCCTCGTCGAGCGCCGGATTCTCGGGTACCGCGACGTCCACCGTGCGCATCGCGTCGGCGGCCTCCGTGTCTCCCGCTCCGACCGCGGGGAAGCCCGGGGCCTCGAGCGCCGCGAGGCGGCGCTGAGTCCGGTCCTCGTGGCGGGCTGCGGCAGCGACCGCCGAGTCGAGGGCCTCGACCTCATCGGGGTCCGGCAGCGGGAGCGAATCCCCCGGCACGAGGGCCGGAAGAGCACGGGCCTCGGCAGCGCCGGGCTCCACGGGAGTCCCCGTGAGCGTCGACAGCGCGGTGATATGCAGTCGTCCCGCGCCGGTCGCGATCGTCCACCCGGTCTCGTCCCGCGCGATCACCGTACCGGGCTCCGGAGCGCCCTCGCCCGAGTCGCCTTCGTACGCTCGGGCCCCGACCACGATCCAGCCACGGCGAGCACCGTCGAGCAGCTTGGCCCGGCCGAGCGGGTTGGCGTAGGGCCCGAAGTCGAGCGCCCGGACGCGGTTCGCGAGTTCGCGCGCAGGACGCCGCCAGTCCAGCAATCCGGCCCGGTCGGGCCGATCCGAGCGATAGTGGATGCGTCGCTCGCCGGCCGGCTGCGGACGGGCGACCAGCGTACCCGCGGCCAGTTCCGCCACCAGGGTGGGGAAGCCGTCCCGGGCGGCGGCGAAGCACTTCATGTTCAGGGACAGCGAGGTGTCGTCGTCGGCGACCGGCACCGGAGTCTCGAGCAGGATCCCGCCGGTATCGATCCCGGTCGTGATCTCGTGCCAGGTCACGGCCCAGTCGGTCGCTCCGTCCATCAGACCCCACGCCGGCACGTTGAGCCCGGCTCGGGCCGGGAGGGGGCCGTCGTGGAAGTTGATCGCCATCCCCCGCGGGAGGTCCAACAGCGCGTCCGGGAGAAGCCGAAGCCACGTGATCGCGAAGAGGTGATCGAACGGGTCCGAGGCGAGGACGTCGAGCATCGCCTCGGGTGCGACGACGGCGAGTCCGCGGTCGCGGGCCCAGGTGGCGATGCGGGGTGTGTCCGTGATCACGCCCCGGACGTCGTGGCCCTGATCGGCGAGGTGGCCCGTGCACTCCGTCAACAACGTGTCGGAGCCGATGACGAAACAGCTGAAGGTGGGACGGGACATCGATGCGCTCTCGGGATCGGAGACCAGGCCCCCGGGGGGTCGAGGGGGGGCGCCTCGCGCGTTCAAAGGTAGATCCGGACGATGGCGAACCGTAGATCCCGACGGGTGTGAACCGACGGGCCGTGGGGCGTGTACGCCCCGTATGCGAGGCTCGGCCGCAGGCCGCCCTCGTTGAAGCCCGCTTCTTCGTTCCGGAGTCGTCCCGTGGTACCTGCTGGAATCCGTCGTTTCGCCTCGTCTGTCGTCACGGTCGTACTCGTCGCCATCCCCGGTGTCGGCCAGGGGCAGCAGATCCCCATGGACACGCCATTGCCGGTGGATCCGGCCGTGCGCATCGGCCAGCTCGAGAACGGGCTGACCTTCTTCGTCCGCGAGAACTCGCGTCCGGCCTCCCGCGCGGAGCTGCGGCTGGTCGTCGACGCCGGGTCGATTCTCGAGACCCCCGAGCAGCGTGGTCTGGCCCACCTCCTGGAGCACATGGCCTTCAACGGAACGGCCAACTTCGAGAAGCAGGAGCTGGTCGATTACCTGGAATCGGTCGGTATGGCGTTCGGCCCCTCGGTCAACGCGTACACGAGCTTCGACGAGACCGTGTACATGCTGCAGATCCCCACGGACAGTGCAGAGATCGTGGCCACGGCCTTCCAGATTCTCGAGGACTGGGCCCACCGGATCACGCTCGACCCGGCAGAGGTGGACCAGGAGCGTGGGGTGGTGATCGAGGAGTGGCGGCTGGGCCGCGGCGCCGCAGCGCGCATGTCCGACCAGCAGCTCCCGGTCATGTTCGAGGGGTCGCGCTACGCCGAACGGCTGCCGATCGGCGACCCGGAGGTCCTGGAGTCGTTTCCGCAGGAGGCGATCGAGCGCTTCTACCGGGACTGGTACCGGCCGGATCTGATGGCCGTCGTCGCGGTCGGGGATTTCGATGCCGACGAGGTCGTGGATCGCATCCGGAACCACTTCGGCCGCATCGAGGCCCGCAGCGGACCGGAGCGGACGGCGTTCACGGTGCCCGACCGGGAGGGTACCCGGTACGCCATCGCCTCCGATCCGGAGGCCAGCGCCTCCCGGATCGCGCTGCTTTCCCTGCAGGATCCGCAGCCGGTCGCAACCGTCGGCGACTACCGGCGCTCCCTGGTGGAAGGGCTGTCGAACCGGATGCTGAACGACCGACTGGCCGAGCGCGCGCAGCAGGCCGATCCTCCCTTCGCCTTCGCGGCTGCGGCGCGCGGGCGGTTCGTACGGCCCAAGAGCGCCTATCAGCTCGTGGCCGTGGTTCCCGAGGACGGCCATGCGCGCGGGATGGAGGCGGTCCTGACCGAGGCGGAGCGGGCGGCGCGGCACGGCTTCACCGAGACCGAGCTGGAGCGCGCGAAGCTGGACCTCCTGCGAGGCCTGGAGCGGGACTACACCGATCGCGAGAACCAGCCGTCGGCGCGCTTCGCCGCCGAGTACGTGCAGCGTTTCCTGACCGACGGCCCGATCCCGGGCATCGACTTCGCGTTCGGCGCCGGCCAGGCGCTGGTCCCCGGGATCCAGATCGACGAGGTCGACGCCGTGGCCCGGGAGAATCTGGCGGTCGAGCAACGCGTGATCCTCGTCGATGCGGTCGAGAGCCCCAACGTGACCGTGCCGGCGCCGGACGACCTCGGGCCGATCTTCGACCGCGTGGCGGCGTCCGACATCGAGCCGTGGGTGGACTCGTCGGTCGATCAGCCGCTCGTGGCCGAAGCGCCGCAGCCGGGCTCCGTCGTGGCCGAAGAGCGGATGTCCGGCGTCGGGGTCACGACGTGGGAGCTCTCCAACGGCATTCGCATCTGGCTGAAGCCGACCGATTTCAAGGAGGACGAGGTCGTGCTGCGGGCCACCAGTCCGGGCGGATGGTCGCGGTCCGCCGAAGACGATCACCTGTCGGCGACCGTCGCCACGGCGTTGGTCCAGCAGGGGGGAGTCGGCGCCTTCTCGCGGATCGACCTGCAGAAAGCCCTGGCGGGGAAGGCGGTGGCCGTGGGTCCGTCGATCGGTCAGCGCACGGAGGGCTTCTCGGGTGGGGGCTCCCCGGACGACCTCGAGACCCTGCTTCAACTCGTGTACCTCTATGCCACCGCCCCGCGCGAAGATACCGTGGCCTTCGAGGCGTTCCGCTCACAGATGTCGGCCCTGCTCGCCAACCGCGGTGCCAGTCCCGTCGCGGCCTTCTCCGACACGCTGTCGCTGACGCTGGCGCAGTACCATCCGCGAGCCGAGCCGGTCACCGCCGCGTCGCTGGACGAGATCGATCTCGGTCGGGCGGTGGACTTCTATCGGGATCGGTTCGCGAGCGCCGAGGACTTCGACTTCGTGCTCGTCGGAGCGTTCGACGTCGATGCCGTTCGGCCGCTCGTGGAGCAGTGGCTCGGCGGACTGCCGGCGGCCGCTCGGGACGACGATTGGGTCGATCTCGGTATCACTCCGCCCCCGGGCGTCGTCGAGAAGGTCGTGCGGGCGGGGGTCGAGCCCCAGAGCCGCACCGTCGTGATCTTCCACGGTCCCATGGACTACCGTCCGGACGAGCGTGCGACCCTGAGGGTCCTCGCAGCCGTGGTCGAGACCCGGTTGCGCGAGGAACTCCGCGAAAGCCTCGGCGGGACGTATTCGGTGTCGGTGAGTCCCGGGTACGAGCGGCTGCCCGACGGACGCTACACGCTGCAGGTGGGCTTCGGTTCGGACCCCGAGCGGGCCGAGGAGCTGCGGGCGGCCGTGTTCGCCGAGATCGATCGGCTCAAGGCGGAGGGACCCTCGGACGAGGACGTGGCGAGCGCCCTCGAGGGTGCGCTCCGATCCCTGGAGACCAGCCGCGAGTCGAATGCGTGGTGGGCTACGCAGCTGCTGGGCGCGATGGAGACCGGCGAGGATCCGACTCTGACGACGGCACCGGAACGCTACGACGGGATCGATGCCGCCCGAGTCCAGGAGGCCGCTCGGCGATACCTCGATGGGGACCAGTACGTCTCGGTGGTGCTGTTGCCGCGCGCGGGTGCCTGACGGGACCGGTGCGGGTGGTCCCCGTCGGCGTGCGGTCCCCGACGATGCACCGCCCCGACGCGGTCGCCCCGGGTCTCAGCTGCAGAACGGCGGATCGACGACGTCCACGTAGGTGGGCGGCCGGAGTTCGATACCGCTGCCCAGCATGGTGCGCATGAAGTCCCGCGTATAGATGCGCAGCATGGCGCCGTCGAACAGGAACTCGATGCGCTCGACGTCCTGGGCGAGGGTCGTGCTCAGGACGCCCTCTGCCACGGCCGCAGTGAGCGATTCCTCGTCGATGACGGTGCACCGTATCCGTTGGGCCCGTCGCCCGTACTGCAGCCGCAGCAGTTCTTCCACGGTGTGGCCACTCCAGCGCCGGAGCAGCAGCGTGCGGTCGAGAGGGCGCATCGTGATCGCGCGCTGCCCCCCGGCGCGGTCCTCGATGCGGCGGATCTCGACGTCGATCATCTCTTCGACGAGTGGGTCCGGTCGCAGGAAGTAGACGCGGGGCCTGCCGTCTCCGGGCTCGATCACGGTGTCGAGCGGCATGTAGCCGAAGGCGCGGATCTCGAGGAAGAGCCCCATGCCCTCCCACCCGGTGACGTCGAAGCGTCCCCGCGCGTTCGTGCGGGTGGTCTGACCGCTGCTGGTGCGGATATCGACGCTCTTCAACGGCGCATCTCGGATCGGGTCCCGGACGCGACCGGTGACGTCGACGGCGCGCGGGGCGACGATCAGCGGATCGAGCACGAAGGCCGCGGCATCGACCGCGACGTCGAGCATCACGTCACGCGTGACCTCGAGTTCGCGGGTCGTGGGGCGGTACCCGAACGCCTCGACCTGCAGGGTACGGGTCCCTGCCTCGACACCCTCCACCATGTAGAACCCGTCCGACTCGGAGAGCACCGGACGCGAGCCGTCCACCGTCACGACGGCATTCGGGATCCCGCGTCCCGTTGCGCCGTCCACGATGCGGCCGGCTACGACGAGTCCGCTCTGGCCTCGCGCCGCGATCGGGAGCGCGAGGGTGAGGAGGGCCGGCAGGAGCGCCCATCGAGCCGCGACGCGCGTCCTAATGCGACGCCGCGATCCAGTCGCGGGGCTGGAGCATCTCGAGGGTGCGCGCCTCGGGTGAGCCCGGTTCGGCCGTGACCTGGAACTCCCAGGCGGCCCCGGGCGGCATGGACGTGAGGATCGCCTCGACGTTGCCGTCGGTCTGGAGGCCGAAGCGGGTGCCTCGGTCGTAGAGGAGATTGAACTCGGCATACCGACCACGACGGAGCAGCTGCCACCGCCGCTCGCGCTCACCGAAGGGCGTGTCGCGCCGGAAGCGTACGATGGGGAGGTACGCCTCTTCCAGCGCGCGGATCCCATCAGACCGGAATCGTGTTCGTCCAGCCAGGCCTGGAGCGCCCCGCGGAAATGGACCGCATCCTCCTCGCGCCCGAACATCGGGTGAGATCGGCGCCACCGCCGAACCACCAGTAGCCGCCGCCGTCGACCTCGAAGTAGCGGAGACTCGCCTGGAAGGAGGGCACCCACGGGTTGTGGAAATGCAGCACCATGGTCTCTCGC
>JAHHMJ010000245.1 GCA_018678395.1 Gemmatimonadota bacterium
GCCCCGCAGAATGCCCCGGCGGCCGGTGGCCCGCCAGCCCCGTGGTCGCGCGGTGGCCCGTGCGCGCGCTAGCCGGAGCCCGGGTAGACGGGCTCACAGGGGTCGCGCTCCGCCGACGCCCGGGTCAGGCCGACCCAGACGAGCAGAGTGGTATCGCGCGGCTCGCTCCATTCGACGTCGACCGCCAGCCGAGCGAACGGGCCGGGCTCGTAGGTGAACGGGATGTCCTGCGCCGGGGCGGCGTCGACCTCGAGAGAGCCGTTGCCGAAGGTGTCCTCGACGCGGAGGCTCCACGCGCCCGTGTGACCGGACCAGATCTCGAGGCAGCCCTCGAGGTTTCGGCCGGCGGCGGGCATCGTGACGGTCGTGAGGTTGCCCCGTCCGCCCTGGACCGGGATGCGCACCCAGCCCCCGCCCGCACGCATGGCGTCGAGGACGTCCCCGAGCGTCTGGGCCTCGACCCCGCGGGGCGCGGCCGTCGTGAGGGCCAGCGCAAGGCCGATCGTGAGGAGAGAGAGCGGGCGCATGGGTCTGCTACGCCGCGATGCCGCGGCAGGGTCCGCTGCGCGGATCGTGGCCGGACGCCGCGTTGACCCCTCCCGTGCGTTGACCGGAGGCAGGCGGGGCGGATATGGTGGCCCCATGGCCGCTTTCCGTCGTCGTTCGCATCGCTCGCGCCTCCGCTCCGGCAGCCTCCGGTTCGCCCTTCGTGCCGCACTGGCCGTGGCTGCCGGATGTCCGACGGCGATTCCGGTCGCCGCACAGGAGCCTGCGCCGGAGCCCGTCTTCACGCGCAGTGACACCCTGCGAGGGTCCAACGGGCCGGCGCGCGCGTGGTGGGACGTCGGGTTCTACGACCTCGAGGTCCGCGTGGACCCGGAGACCCGGAGCATCGAGGGTTCGAACGCGATCACCTTCACGGTGGTGGCCGACCCGCCGGCGACCCGCGAGCTGCAGATCGACCTCCAGAGTCCGCTACGGTTGGACAGCGTGACCCTCCGAGGCACCCGTCTGTCGCTGCGCCGCGAAGGCGCGGCGTGGTTCGCGGCGCTCCCGACGACGCCCCGTGTGGGGGATCGGCACACGGTGGTCGCCTGGTACGGAGGGACTCCGCTCGAGGCGTCGAACGCTCCGTGGGACGGCGGCTTCGTCTGGGCGCGGGACGGTGCGGGCGCGCCCTGGATCGCGACCGCCAATCAGGGGATCGGGGCCAGCGTCTGGTGGCCGACGAAGGACTGGCAGGGTGAGGAGCCCGACAGCCAGAGCATCGCCGTCACGGTCCCCGAACCACTCGTGAACGTGTCCAACGGCCGGCTGCGATCGGTGCGGCGCAACCCGGACGGCACAACCCGCTACGAGTGGTTCGTCGCCGCGCCGATCAACAACTACAACGTGGCCGTGAACGCCGGGAGCTACGCGCACTGGCACGAGGTCTACGACGGTGCGCGCGGGCCGCTATCGCTCGAGTTCTGGCCCCTCGCCGAGAACCTCGATGCCGCCTTCGAGCAGTGGTCCGGAGAGACGCGCACGATGCTCGCGTGCTTCGAGGAGTGGTTCGGGCCGTTCCCGTGGTACGAGGACGGCTTCAAGCTGGTCGAGACACCCTACCTCGGGATGGAGCATCAGAGCGCGATCGCCTATGGCAACGGCTACGTGAACGGCTACCGGGGGACGGATCTGTCCGGCACGGGCCAGGGGCTCGCCTGGGACTTCATCCTCGTGCACGAGGCCGCACACGAGTGGTGGGGCAACCACGTGACCACGGCCGATGTCGCCGACATGTGGGTGCACGAGAGCTTCGCCAACTATGCGGAGAACCTCTACACCGAGTGTCTGACCGGCTCGACGGCCGCCGGGGCCGAGTACGTGATCGGCACCCGGGCCCGGATTCAGAACGACCGTCCGATCGTCGGGACCTACGGCGTTCAGCACGAGGGGTCGGGCGACATGTACTACAAGGGCGGCAACCTTCTCCATACGCTGCGGCAGTGGGTGGACGACGACACCCGCTGGAAGTCGATCCTGCGCGGACTCCAGGAGGCGCTCGGAGGCGGCGTCACGACCGGCGCGGCCGTCGAGGACTACATCGCCGACCGGACCGGAATCGATCTGGATGCCTTCTTCGACCAGTACCTCCGCACGACCCGCGTGCCCGTGCTCGAGTGGCGGATTCGCTCGGCCGTTCTCGAGTACCGCTGGGCCGACGTCGTCGACGGGTTCGCGATGCCGGTGGATGTGCGGCTCGAGGGTGGCTACACGCTGTCGCTCCGCCCGTCCCGCGAATGGACGCGCGTGCCCGTGCCGGCCGGCGTCGACTCCCTGGCGGTGGACCCCGACTGGTACGTGTCGAGCCGCCCCCTTCTCCCCGAATCCTGACGGAGGATCCCCATGCGTCTCGAATGGCGTTATCACCGCCCTGGCTGAAAGAGCTGTGCCCGCACTCGAGAGTTTCTCGAGCAGAACGACATCGAAGACGGCGAAGTACGCAGCGCGACCCGGGAGCCCATCGAGGGCGAGGCCGCGCTCGCGGTGCTGGACGGCGTGCGTGACCTCTACGTCGCCAAGGGCAAGAAGACGGTACACGTCGACCTCGCCGGCGATCGTCCCGACGACGACGAGCTCCTGGGCATGCTTCTCGGTCGCTCCGGGAAGCTGCGTGCGCCGGCGCTTCGCACGGGGACCACACTGATCGTGGGGTACAACGGGGACATCCTCAGCGAGCATCTGGGGTGATTCCCGAGGCCCGGTGCACCCGCTGCGGTACCCCCGTACGGGGTGCGCCGGGCGCGCCGTGTCTTTCCCTGGACTGCCGCACGGAGGCAGCCCGCCGGGCGGTGCGGGTCAAGGCCGAGGCCCGCCGGGGGCGGGCGCTCGAGGCGTTGGTCGCCGCCGGTGAGTCCGCGCATGGCCCGTGGTCGACGACCCCGTTCAATCCCGCTCGGCAGGTGTCGGTCGACCCGGAGCAGGTCGAAGCGCTTCGCGCGCAGATCTCCACGCTCGCCGTCGCGGCCCTCCTCGAAGACACCCGTCCGGCCCGACGGGCGCGGAGCGACGGGCGCAGCGGCGATCTCGGCCACCCCGCCTCGGGGGCTCCCGGTGCGGAGTCGGCGAGCCCCAGGGCTCGGGCGGTGGAGACCGCGATCGCCACGGCGTGCGCGGGGTGCCGCGGATGGTGTTGCCGATACGGGGGGCGCGACGGAGCGCATCTCAGTGTCGCGACGCTGAGGCGTGCCGCACGGGAAGTGCGGGAGGACGGGTCCGACCCGTCGGCCGACGATCTGACCGACCTCTACCTGTCGTACCTCGGTGCGACCCATTCCGAGGACGGTTGCCTCTTCCACGGAGACCGGGGGTGCCGCCTTCCGCGAGATCTGCGCAGCGAGGTCTGCAACGCCTTCCTGTGCGGTGAACTCCTGGAGGTGGTCGCGGGGTGGAATCGGGACGGACTCGGGGCGGGGGAGCACGCCTTCGTGGCCGTGTCTCGAGCGGACGGACGTCCCCGGAGCGTTCAGTCGCTGGCGAAGGCCGCGTCGAAGGCGGACTGAGAGGGCGGGAAGTCGAGCCTCCGCACCACGTCGCACGCCTCGGCCGCACCGTGTTCGCGATCCATGCCGGCGTCCTCCCACTCGACGCTCAACGGCCCGACGTAGCCGATCCGATCGAGGGCCCGGACGATGTCTTCGAAGGGGACGCGACCTCGACCGATCGATCGGAAATCCCAGTGACGGTCGCGGTGGCCGAAGGGAAGATGCCCCCCGAAGACGCCCGACGCGGTGGGGCGTTCGGACCACCAGACGTCCTTCATGTGGACGTGGTGAATGCGGTCCCCGAATTCCAGGATGAACGCGACGCAGTCCACCCCCTGATACGCGAGATGGCTGGGATCGTAGTTGAACCCGAACGCCGAGTGCTGATCGAGGGCGTCGAGTGCCCGCGATGCCGTCGGCAGGTCGAAGGCGATCTCGGTCGGGTGGACCTCGAGCGCGAAGCGGATTCCGAGCCGCTCGTAGGCGTCGAGAATCGGGGTCCATCGGCGCGCGAACTCGCGGAAGCCGGCGTCGATGGTCCGCTCGGGCACAGGCGGGAAGCTGTAGAGCAGGTGCCAGATCGGGCTGCCGGTGAAGCCGTTCACCACCGACACGCCCAGGGCGGCGGCCGCCTCGGCCGTGCGGATCATCTCGTCGGCCGCGCGGGCGCGCACGCCCTCCGCATCGCCGTCCCCCCAGACGTGGTCCGGGAGTATGGACCGGTGACGGTCATCGATGGGGTCACAGACCGCCTGCCCCACCAGGTGATTGCTGACCGCATGCACCTGCAGGCCGCGCTCGGCCAGCCGGTCGCGGAGCCTGCTGCAGTAGTCCGGCTCGGCGAGGGCCCGGTCGATCTCGAAGTGGTCGCCCCAGCACGCGAGTTCGAGGCCGTCGTAGCCCCACGTTGCGGCCTTGTCGGCGAGGGTGTCGAGAGGGAGATCGGCCCACTGGCCGGTGAAGAGCGTGATCGGGCGTGCCATGGGGCGTCGGGCTGCGGGGAGCGTGCGGCCCCCATTCTGGCGATCGGCCCGGCGCGTCGCCACTCCCACCGGAGGGGTGCCCCCGGTGGCGGTCGTCACCCGCCGCGGCTGTCGCCCGTCGGCAGTCTCCCCAGCGCCGCGTAGACGCCGTCCCGCTCGACCAGCTGC
>JAHHMJ010000219.1 GCA_018678395.1 Gemmatimonadota bacterium
CCCCCGGTCTGATCGAGCGTTTCCACGAGGAGCGCCGGCTTCTCGCGCGACTCGATCACCCGGCGATCGCCCGACTGTACCAGGTGGGAAGCACGGACGAAGGTCGGCCGTACCTGGTCATGGAGTACGTGGAGGGCACCGCGATCACCGAGCACGCGGTCGCGGTCGGGCTCGATGCCACCGCCCGGATTCGCCTGTTCCAGAAGGTGTGCCGCGCGGTCCAGCACGCGCACCATCGACTCGTCGTGCACCGGGACCTGAAGCCCGGCAACGTGCTGGTCACCCCCGAGGGCGAGCCGAAGCTGCTCGACTTCGGTATCGCCGGGGCGCTGGAGGGCGAGACACAGGGCGGAGCGGCGACGCCCGCCTATGCGGCGCCCGAGCAGTTGCGGGGTGAGGCCACCGGCATCCTCGGCGACATCTACTCCCTCGGGGTCCTGCTGTACGAGCTGCTGACGGATCAGCGCCCCTGGCCCGGCGATCGGGCGAACGACGCACCCGCTCCCGTGGCCCCATCGCACCTCGTTCCGGGGCTTCCCGTCGACGTGGACGCGATCGTCCGGAAGGCGATGGACCCGGACCCCGACGCCCGGTACTGGACCGCGTCTCTCCTCAGTGACGACCTCGACCGCGCTCTGGACGGGCTGACGGTGCGCGCGCGCGAGCCGACGACGGGGTACGTGGTGTCGCGGTTCGTGGCACGAAACCGGATGGCGGTGTCGGCCGCGGCGCTCGTGGTGGTACTCGTCGCCGGCTTCACGACGATCACCGCCGTTCAGTCGAACCGCATCAAGGCCGAGGCGGCCCGGGTGACCCGCGAGCGAGACGAAGCGCTGGCGGTGCGGACGTTTCTGCTCGAGGCCTTCGGAACGACGGGGCCGGACGTGGCGAGTGACCTGGTGACGAGTCGAGAGTTGCTCGATGGTCGTGCGTCACGGTTGGACGAGGAGTACGGTGACGATCCGGCCCTCCTCGCCGAGATGTCGGGAGTGCTGGCCGAGGCCTACGAGCGGCTCGGCCTGTACGCCGACGCCGAGCCCCTCGCCCGTCGCGCCGTCACCCTGAGGACCGAGGCGGAGGGCGACCCGGAATTGCCGAACGCCCTCACGACGCTGGGCTGGATCGTGCACCAGGCGGGTCGTCTCGACGAGGCGGGCGCGCTCCTGAACGAGGCCGTGGCCACCGCTCGCCGCACGTTTCGGGACGACCATGCCGCCACCGCGCGGGCCCTGAACGACCTCGGCGTGAACCTCGAGGCTCGGGGCGATTACCAGGCGGCGGAGGCGAACTACCTGGAGTCGCTGGCGATGCGGCGTCGACTCGCGGGCGACGATGCTGCGGTGGTCGGAACGACGGCGAGCAATCTGTCCGTCGTGCGATACCGGCTGGGCGATCTGGATGGGGCTGTGGAGATGGCGCGAGAGGCGCATGAGACCTTCGTCCGCACTCTCGGACCCGACCATCAGCGGGCGATGATCGTCGAGAACAACCTCGCGGCCATGCAGGCGGCAGCCGGCGACCGGGAGTCCGCCCGTAGGACGTATCGCGGGATTCTCGAGCGGCGGCGCCGCCTGCTCGGTGACCGGCACCCCAACACGGCCGCGAGCATGACCGCACTGGCCATCCTGTTGCCGAGAGGAGCGGGGGACGCCGAGGCCGAGGCGCTGCTACGCGAGGCGGTCGACATCCAGGTCGCCGACCTGGGACCCGATCATCCCGAGGTCGCCCTGACGCGAAGGCATCTCGCCATGGTCCTGCAACGCAAGGGCCGATCGACCGAAGCCGCCGAGCTCTTCGAAGAGGCGCTCCGGATTCAGCGGTCCATCGTCGGCCCCGATCACCCCGCGGTCGGGGAGACGTACGCCCTCATGGGCTCGTCCATGGCGTCGGCGGGGGACCTGGACGAAGCCCTGGACGCCTATGTCGAGGCCGTGCGAATTCAGAAGTCGGCCCTCGGCGGCGGTCACGTCGTAACGTCGCGCACGGAGGTCGCGACGGCGGCGGTGCTCATCGACCTGGGCCGCCCGGTCGAAGCGCGACGGCACCTGGTCTCCGGTTGGGTCGCGTTGTCGGAGCAGCATGACCCGGCCCACCTCCACGTGCAGGAGGCGAGGATCGAGTTCGTACGGCTGCACCTGCTGGAAGGTGGGGTGGCACGGGCCGACTCGGTCCTGGGCGAGGTCGAACGCTTTCTCACCGACGACCAGCGCGCCGACCGGGTAGGCCGCATGGCGATCGAGCTCCGGGAGGGGCTGTCGGATGGCAGGTGACGCGCCGGTGCCATGAGGGCGCGCCGGGCGTCGTGGATTGCCGTCTGCGCGGAGTCCGCGAGGGCCGACTGTCTGGTCACCCGAGATCCCGGGGGCTTCAAGCAGTCCGCGGTGCGGGTGGTCAGTCCGGCTGAACTCCTCGCCCTGGTCGGCGCCTGGGACGGCGACCGCCCCCTCACCCCTCCGTTACGCGTCGAACGCCCGAACCCGTCGTCTCCCACTGGTCCGGAGGGGCACCGACATCAGCGCCCGAGCTAGTGGAACATCGACGGGTCCACTTCCATCGCGACCAGCGAGACCCTGGTCACGGGAAGGCCCGCGAGCCGGGCGTGCTCGTAGACGGCTTCGGGATTCGGCGCTTCGTACTCGCAGTAGATCTTTCCCTCGGCCTCGGAGATGTAGGAGCGGATCCAGACGACGCCCTCCATCCCGGCCACGACCTCGTTGGATTTGCGCCCGACCTCTTCCAGAGCCGAGAGATCGATCTCACCCATCTCTCGTTCGATGATGTAGCGTGGCATAGCGGTCCTCGGTGCGTTGAGCTAGGTCGAAGAAGAAGCGTCGTCGGGACTCGCCAACTTGGCACACGCCCGCTCGAGGGGCGAATGGCGCGTCTCCCGGGCGATGGCCCTCGCCGTCGCGGAGAAGGTGGCTGCTCGGTCCGGGGCCCCGGCGAGGGTCGAGATCTCGGCGAGCCGATGCAGCGCCCAGCCCTCGCCGACCCGGTCACCGGAGAGCCTGCGATGCTCCAGGCACGACTCGTACAGGTCGAAGGCCCGGGTCACGTCGTTCTGCTCGCGCGCGAGCGCCCCGAGCGCCGCGAAGCTGTCGGCACCGCGCTCGAGGTCCCCCGCGGCCTCGTTGATCTCGCGCGCCTCGTCCAGCACCGCCTGGGCTTCGTCGTAACGACCGAGGTGGGTGAGGACGGCTCCACGCCCATTCAGCACCGCGCCGAGGCCGGGGCGTTCCTCGGTCAGACGGAGTCGGGCTGCGGCGGTCGCGTATTCGCGCGCGGCCTCGTCCAGTTCACCCCTCTTCCATGCGGTGATCGCAAGGCTGTTTCTGATGCGCGCCTCGGCCTCGACATCACCGAGGTCGGTCGCGAGGGTCAGTGCGACGTCGTGAAGTGCGGACAGGCGGTCCGGATCGGACAAGCGGAGACGGGCCTCGTGCTCGACGGCTTCGAGCACGCCCTGCTGGTCGCCCAGGTGCTCGCGCAGGAGGCGGGTCTCCGCCCACGAGTCGGCGGCGCTGTCGTGTCCCGCCTGCTCCCTCGCCCGGGCGAGGTTGCCGGTCGCCCGGGCGAGTGCCTGGTCCACTCCGAGTGGACGGAGAATCGTGGCCGCTTCCTCGTACCGGGGGATGGCGGCCTCCGGCTGTCCGACCGCCATCAGCGCATCACCGTAGAAGCTGAGGCCCGCCGCGAGGCTGTCCGCACGACCGGTCCGGCGCGCCGTCTCGACCGCCTCTTCGTAGGTCTCCCAGGATTCCTCGATGCGACCGAGGTCCATCTGGAGGGCGGCGATCGCGAGCAGATTGAAGGTCAGGCGGACCGGAAGGTTGATCTCGGTCGATCCGATCCGGGCCCGTTCGAACGATGCGAGAGCATCCTCCGGTCGCCCCATGGCCCGGTACAGGTGGCCGAAGTAGTTGCTCGCATAGATCTGATCGAGGGGGTCCCCGAGGTCGTTGGCCATCGCGAGTGCCTCGTGGCCGATGGCCAGCGCCTCATCCCAGCGCCCCAGCTCCCTGAGCACCCGCCCCAGGTTCACGAGGTCGCGGGGTAGCCGGGTGCTGGCTTCTTCGGCTCGATCGTGCTCGACGACCTCCGTGAGCGACGAGATCGCCTCCTCGTACGACCCGGCGCGCCAGCACTGATGGCCGATGGCCCGTACCGCCATGATGCGTTCGGTCTCGGCACCGAGCGTTTCCGCGATCGTGATCGCTTCGTCCAGGGCGACGCGGGCGCCCTCGTAGTCACCGAGCAACGTCGCCAGCTCGCCCTGGCGCACGAGTACGATCGCGCGCTGGACTCCCGCTCCTTCCGGGAGGAGCCGCAGCAGCTCATCGATGGCCGCCTGCTGACGTTCCCGTCGGCCGAGGGTCTCCAGGTGTCGCTCCTCCGCCAGGAGCAGCTCTACGAGCATCTGGTCGCGGAGCTCCTGGGGCGCATCCAGATGCACGACCCAGGCGCGGGTTCGTTCGAGCGTCGACACCGCCTCGTCCAGCCTCCACAGGGCGGCGGCCCTCTGCGCCGCGAGGCGCCCGTACGTGACCGCCCGGTCCCAGGACTCGGCCGCACCGAAGTGGCGGGCCAGTCGGGCGGCATGCGCGTCGAGGTCGTCGGCGTGGAGTTCCTCCAGAGCCTCACCGACGAGGAGATTGCGCTCCCGGCGCTGCCGCTCCAGCAGGCTGTCGTAGGTCACGTCGAGCGTGAGTGCATGCTTGAAACGGTACGTAGCCTCGGGGACCAGACCCGTCCGCTGGATCAGTCCCGATGCCCGGAGAGCGTCGAGCGCCGTGGGCAACCTCGAGGCAGACGGCACCACGCGTGCGAGCAGGGCGTGGCCGAACGCACGGCCGATGACCGAGGCTGAACGCAGGACTTCGCGGGCCTCGGGGTCGAGGCGGTCGAGCCGGGTCTTGAGCACGGCCTGGACCGTGTCGGGGATCGTCAGGCGGTCGAGGCTACCCTTCACGAAGGCCTCTCCACCGGCGGCGGCGATCGTGCCTTCCTCGACGAGTGTGCGACAGAGCTCCTCGATGAAGAACGGATTCCCTCCGGTCTTCTCGGTGATGCGCGCGGCGAGGTCGACGGGGAGCCGCGCACCGATGATCGCCTGCATCACGGCCACCGCCGACTCCGGCTCCAGAGGGGCCAGATCGAGGTGCAGCTGCCCGGCCGGCGGGACTCGATCCTCGTCCGTTGCCGGTCGAGACGTGACCACCACCAGCAGCGGGTAAGCCGAGATCATCTCGGTCAGGAGCGCGAGCACGTCGTCGGAGCCGGAGTCGGCCCAGTGCCAGTCCTCCAGCAGGAGGACGAGAGGCTGGCCCCGCGAGCCGAGCGTGAAGACCGAAACGAGGGCCTCGGCCAACGCCGCGCGCAGGTCGTCGCCGACCAGGTAGTCGGGTACCGGGTGCCGTTCGCTCTCGATCGAGAGCAGGTGGAGGATGAGGGGCGCGTAGATGCCGAGTTCCGACGACAGACCGAGGGTTCGGCTGATGACCTGGTCGCCGAGCTGGGCCTGTGGCACTCGGCTGAGCCCGAGCATCGCTTTCACGCACTCGATGAACGGCACGAAGGGGGTGAGGCTCCCGTGAACCTGGCAGCGCCCCTGAACGTAGCGGACGCCGTCGTCGGCGAGTTGGCGCCGGAACTCGTGGAGCAGTCGGCTCTTGCCGACGCCCGCATCGCCGACGATCGACACGAGTCGCCCGCCGCCGGTGTTCGTGGACTCCAGGGAGTGCACGAGAGAGGCCAGCTCGCCGCTCCTTCCCACGAACCGCGTGAGCGTCCCCGGCGAGGAGGCGTCGAGGCGGCTGTCGACTTCGGTCTCACCGAGAACGGCGACCGGCTCATACGTGCCCGACGCCACCTCGAACTCGATGCCCGCTCGGGGCTCCGTCTCGACGAACGGCATGACGGCCCGGGCGAGCTCACCCGCGATCAGGATGTCGCCCTGCTCGCCGCGGGCCGCCAGCCGCGCGGCATCTCGGGCGAGCGAGCCCCCCAGTCGATAGGGGCGTTCGGGCTCGTCCGTGGGCCGGATCGCGACCTGGCTCGACAGGAGCGCCGACCGGATCCCCACCGCGTCGCCGCTTCGGCCCCCCTTCCGAATCTCCAACGCGGCCCGCACCGCGCGCAGGGTGTCGTCTTCGTGCGCGACCGGCACGCCGAACAGGGCGATCGCGCGGTCCTCGGAGAAGTCGTTCAGCACGCCGCCGTAGTCCTCGACCGTGCGCTGAAGTCGGGCGCGCAGTGTCGCGAGCCGCTGATCCACGGCGTCCGGTTCGAGCGACTCCAACAGGGTACCGAAGCCGGTGATGGTACACGCGAGCGCAGTCATCAATCGCCGCTCACCCTCGACCGGAAGGCTCGGGACCACCGCCCGGGAGAAGCTCTCGGGATCTGCGATCAACTGCTCCAGATCGGCGAGCATCGCCGAGGCGTCCGGATACCGCCGCGCGGGCTCCTTCTGCAGCGCCCGGTCGAGCGTCGCGACCACGCCGGGCGAGAGGCCCTCGGTGAGATCGGACGCCGGCGTCGGCACCGTGTTCAGGATCGAGTGGATGATCGCCTGGTCCGAGCCTCCCTTGAACGGTCGTTTGCCGGTCAGCATCTCGTACAGCACCACCCCCACCGACCAGACGTCCGTCCGCTGGTCGACCACCTCTCCCTGCGTCTGTTCGGGGCTCATGTACGAGATGGTGCCCATCCGGGTCCCCGTGCGGGTGATCGACCCGTCGCTGCGTTTCGCCAGCCCGAAGTCGACGATCTTCACGACTCCGTCCGACGTGAGCATCACGTTTGCGGGCTTGATGTCCCGGTGCACGACATCGTTCTGAGCGGCGAACGCGAGTCCCCGGCACATCTGGGCGGCGATGCTCAGCGCCTCCTCGACGGGCATGAGCCCCGAATCGATACGGCGGCGCAGCGAGTCGCCCGAGTAGAAGGCCATCGCGATGAAGAGAAGGCCGTCCTCCGTCTCACCGATCTCGTGAATGGTGCAGAGGTTCGGGTGGTCCAGGGCGCCCGCTGCCTGAGCTTCGATGAGGAACCGCTGCTTGGCTTCCTCGCTCGTCAGGAGATGCGTGGAGAGGAACTTCAGCGTGACGACGCGACCGAGCCGGGCGTCCTTCGCCTTGTAGACCACGCCCATGCCGCCCCCGCCCAGTCGCTCGAGCACTTCGTACTGCAGGACGGTCTGCCCCTCCAGCCCTTCTGCAGAGGTCGACACGCCCGTCACCGATGCTGTCACGCGTCCGTGGAGGTCGTCGAGGGGGCCGGCCTCACGGTGGGCGACGAGGAGCGATCGTACTTCGGCGGCGACGTCGGGCTCACCCGAGGCGATCCCGCTCAGGAAGGCCTCCACCGCCTCGTCCGGGAGTTCGACCGCGTTCTCGAAGACCTCCTGCACGCGGGCCCAGCGCGCGGCACCGGGTTGCGGCTCCGTGCTCTGATCCGGGACCACGTCGAAGGCCCAGGCGAGCCCGAGGGCCACCGGCAGCCCGAGGATCACCAGGACCGCAACGAAGCCGACCGTCCAGTCCGGGAGCCCGAGGGAGGGGAAGAAGATGTCGGCCCCCTCCGCGACGGTGAAGCCGACCACCACGTACGCCGCCAGCACTCGAAAGACGCGTCGGCGCCTGAACTCCGCGAACAGTGCGCGCAGGCCCAGCGTGAATCTGCGAACGCGGGTCGGGGGCCCGGGTTCAGCCATCGGCCAACTCCCGGTTCAACCACGCTCGCGCAAGCGTCCAGTCGCGCTTCACGGTGGCCTTCGAGATGCCCAGGGCCAGCGCGGTTTCTTCGAGGTTCATGCCCCCGAAAAACCGGCATTCCACCACGCGCACGTGGCGGGGCTCCAGCGCTTCCAGTCGCTCGAGCGCCTGGTTCAACTCGATCACGCCGTGCAGGTCGGCATCGTCGATGATGGGCGCGTCGTTCAGGTCGATCCGATCCAGGTCGACCCGCTTGAAGCCACCCTCCCGCTTCTGGGCGTTGCGGCGCACGGCGTAGTCCACGAGCACGCGCCGGATCGCCTGTGACGCCACCGCGAAGAAGTGGGCCCGATCCTGCCAGTCGATCCGGTCGAGCTGCGCGATGCGCACGTAGGCCTCGTGAACGAGAGCCGTGGCATTGAGGGTGTGGCCCTCGGCCTCGTTCCTGAGGTGCCGCTGCGCGATCACCCGGAGCTCTTCGTAGACCTTGGGCACCAGCGACTCGAGCGCCTTCCGGTCCCCCCCGGAAAGCTCCTTGAGCAGCCGTGTCACGTCTCCGTGAGCGCCGGATTCGTCCATGCAGTCCCGTCTCGTCGTAGGATGATCCTCTATACCAGGAGGCTGAATACTGCGGGAGAACGGCTCACGAGGCGATGAGCCCATCCGTCCGGCTTTTCGGCCTAACCCTGTAGGAGACCCTGATTCTCCGCCCCACTCATCCCGCCCGGAGCACTTCCATGGCAGACTTCACGACGCTCGACGGTGGCAGCACCACGGTCGACGCGATGCACCTCGATTCGCTGTCCGCCGCTCTGGACGGTGAACTCCATCTCCCCTCCGGCCCGTCGTACGATGCCGCGCGGGTTCTCTGGAACGCCATGATCGATCGGCGTCCGGGGGCCATCGTCGAGTGCGGATCCGAGGCCGACGTGGCGCGGACGGTCACCTTCGCCCGGGAGCACGGCCTGCTTCTTTCGATCTTCGGTGCCGGCCACAACATCGCCGGGAATGCGATGGTCGACGGTGGGATCGTGATCTCATTCCGGAGCATGAAGAACGTGACGGTGGATGCCGATTCCGCGCGGGTGACGGTTCAGCCGGGGGCGACCCTGGGCGACGTCGACGCAGCCACGCAGCCGCATGGGCTCGCCGTGCCGACCGGCATCAACTCGACGACGGGGATCGCGGGGCTGACGCTGGGTGGTGGCATCGGCTGGCTGGGTCGCAAGCACGGGCTGACCATCGACAACCTTCTCTCGGCACGTGTGGTCACCGCCGACGGTCGAGTGGTCACGGCGAGTGCGACCGAGAACGAGGATCTGTTCTGGGGACTCCGGGGTGGCGGCGGCAACTTCGGTGTCGTGACGTCGTTCGAATTCCAGGCCCACCCGTTGGGGCCGGAGGTTCTGGCGGGACTGATCGTCCACTCCTTCTCGGACGCTCCGAGTGTTCTCCGGGCCTACCGTGATTTCGTCGCAGAGGCCCCGGACGAAGTGACGGTGTGGTGCGTCATGCGGAAGGCGCCTCCGCTGCCCTTCCTGCCCGAAGAGGTGCACGGAACGGAGGTGGTGGTCCTCGCCGCGATGTACGCGGGAGACATGTCCGAGGGCGAAGCCGCCCTCGCGCCGCTCCGCGCGATCGGCACTCCCATCGCGGACGTGATCGGACCGAGTCCGTTCGCCGGCTGGCAGCAGGCGTTCGATCCGCTGCTCACTCCGGGTGAGCGCAACTACTGGAAGACCCACGACTTCGACACGGTGACCGACGACTTGATCGACACCGTGCTGGAGTTCGTGGCGGCGCTCCCCGATCCGCAGTCCGAGGTCTTCTTCGCACACCTCGGGGGCGCCCAGGGTCGGGTTCCGGATGACGCGACGGCCTACCAGGGCCGGAGCGCGGACTTCCTGATGAACGTGCACGGGCGCTGGAGCGACGCCGATCAGGACGAAGGCTGCATCGCATGGTGCCGGAGCCTGTTCGCGGCCACGGCGCCGTTCGCCACCGGAGAGGCCTACGTCAACTTCATGACCGAAGAAGAGGGCGAGCGGGTCACGTCGGCCTACGGCTCGAGCTACGAGCGTCTCGTCGCGCTGAAGGACAAGTACGATCCGGGCAACCTCTTCCGGATGAACCAGAACATTGCGCCGTCGACGGTAGGCTGACCGAGATCCCCGGGGCTTCAAGCGGTCCGCGGTGCGGGTGGTCAGTCCGGCCGAACTCCTCGCCTTGATCGGGGCTTATAGCGTTCGCCGTGCCCTCGCGGCGCGCCGATCCAAAATCCGCAGGAGATGAGCACCGGTACGCGGAAGGGACATGACGACCGACATCGACTCGCTCAAAGCCGCCTACCGGGACCAGGACTGGCATGCCGTGGTCCGACTCGCATCCGCCGATCCCCGGGGCGAAGAAGCGCTCCTGGTCGGCCACGCCCGCTGGTACCTGGGTGAGGTCGGCGAGGCCCTTGCTTTGCTGGAGTCCGGACTCTCGGGATCCGACCGATCCCCCGCTCAGCTGAGCTCGTTTCGGTACGCCGCGGGGATGGCGCGCCTGTTGAAGGCCGATCCTGCCGGCGCACGGCGCCATCTGCTGGAGGCGCTCGAGGCCCCCACCGACGACGCCTTCCGGTTCCCCGCCCTGCGCGGGTTGGCCCAGGTCGAGATGGAGCTGGGGCTGCTCGACGCCGCCGCCCACCATCTCCGGCACCTCCCCGACTTCGGACCGGGCCACCACCTGCAGCATGCCCTCCGCGCCAAGGTCGCGTGGAGGGCGGGGCGGGTCGACGAGGCCCGGGCGCATCTCTGGCACGCGCTCGGCGACGCCATCTCCGTCACCCCCACCGTCGTCGAAGGCGGAGATCCATACCCGCTGGTCGATGACGCCGGCCTGCTCGTCGCCGGTGCCGAGATCCTGGCCGCCATGGGGCATGGCGAGGAATGCCAACGGGCCCTGGACACGGCGACGGCTCTGCTGGGGGCGTCGGGGGTCACGGGCCTGCCGGTCCACACCCACCTGGAGCTCCACCGGGCCCTCGCCTACCGATTGACGGGAGAGCACGAGGACGCCGCAGAGCTTCTCGACGCGGTGGAGGAGGACGCCACCGCCGCGGGTGCCCGGGACCTGCTGGCCACCGTGGCCCGGGAGCGGGCACGGCTGCTGTGGGACCGCGGCGATCGCGATGCGGCTCGGGAGGCACTCGCCGCGGCCGCGCGGCAGTTCGACGCCATCGGATACGTCTGGGAGGCAGAGGCGACGCGACGAGACACGACCGACGGCCCTCCGGCCGCCGTCCCCACCGAGCCCCTCGAGGACTGGTTCCAGGAGGACGTCGGGACGGACGAGCCGCCACCCGTCGGGGTGGTGGTCTCGCTGATCCTCCCCGAAGACGAATACGACCTGCCCGACCGGATCGGGGACCTCACCGAGGAACTCGCCGATCGCCTGGCGGAGACCACCCGGGGATTCGTGGACGGATGGGGAACGGACGGCAGAGACCTGGAAATCTTCGTCTACGGCGACGACCCCGCCGCGCTCTGGGAGGCCATGAAGGAGCCGATCGACGACTTGGGCCTGGATGGGCACGTGCGCATGGAGTGGGGGGACCGGTTCCAGATCCTGCTCCTCCATCCGCCCGCGAACCTGGCGGGACTGCGCCGGCTTCGGCCCCTGCTCCCGCTGCTCGCGCGCGAGCGCGCGAACGATCCTCCGTGGGACCTGGCCGCCGTCGCCGCCGCCGCCTCGGCGCAGCGGCCCGACGAAGACGGTCCCGAGCCCGGCGAACTGGAGTGGGTTCGGGGGGCTCGCCTGGAGTGGTCCCGGATCTGGATGTGGCGTTGGCGGCACCCCGCCGAGGATCGCTATGTCACGCTGACCACCGCCCCGGGCGTACCCCCGTTCGCCCTCATGGAAGCCGCCGAGGGCCTCACGCCGGAGCAGCACCTCGTGTCGCTCCGGTACGGGTATCGGACCCGATGGCCCGACGATCTCTGGTGAAGTCGTCGTCGCCGACGGGTCGGCACTGGGAAGGGCCTTTCCGGCCCGGTGCGCTGGTCCGGTCCGGCCACGCCGACACCCAGGGGGCCTAAGACTACAACCAGGACCTCGGTGGTGAGGCGGTGAGTCGACGACGAGGCTAGGTTGGCATCCGGGTGAGGTTGCGGCGGCCCGAAATTCGTCCGGACGCGTTCCCACGATAC
>JAHHMJ010000530.1 GCA_018678395.1 Gemmatimonadota bacterium
ACGAGACCCCACGCGAGGCGTGCGGACCGCCTCCCCGCGGGCCTGTCGGAGGCGCCCGCGGTCTCCGTTGCCAGCGTTTCCCACGTCACAGGTCCCGATCCGCCGATGGCCTCGGCGAAGTCGCTCACGGAGCCGAACCGATCCGCGGGCAGCCGGGAGAGCGCCTTGCGGATAGCCATGTCCACGCGAACGGGCACCGTGTCGCGAGACGCGGTGACGCTCGGGGGCGCTTGGGTCAGGACCTTGGCGAGGATCGCCTGCGCGCTGGCCCCGGTGTGGGGGGGCTCCCCGGCCAACGTCTCGTAGAGCACGCAAGCGAGCGAGTACTCGTCACTACGTGCATCGACCTCCGTGTCGCCGCTCGCCTGCTCTGGGCTCATGTACTGCGGCGTGCCTAGGCTCAGGCCGGTTTCGGTCAAACGGGTACCACCCGCCTCGCTCACCGCTCGCGCGATTCCGAAGTCGGCGATCAACGCGTGTCCGCCAGCGAGGAGTATGTTGGCGGGTTTGATGTCCCGGTGGATCACGCCGAGTGCGTGCGCGTGACTCAACCCGTCTGCCACCTCACTCGTGATCCGGAGCGCATCCTCGACGGACAGCTGTCGCTCCCGATTCAAACGATCGCGAAGGGACTCTCCCTCCACGAAGGGCATGACGTAGTAGAGCAAGCCGTCCGCCTCACCCGAGTCATGGAGCGGCAGGATGTGCGGATGTTGAAGGCTGGCGGTGACCCTGATCTCGGAGAGGAAGCGCTCGGCGCCCAGCACCGCGGCGAGCTCGGGACGCAACACCTTGATCGCCACTCTGCGCTCGTGCCGGTCGTCCACGGCGAGGTAGACGGTCGCCATGCCTCCGGAGCCGATCTCCCGCTCGAAGCGGTAGCGACCGGCGAGGGCGTTCATCAGGCGCTCCGGGATAGCGTCCATGCCGCGTACCCCTCCAGGGCCTCTTGGCTGAGTGGACTCCGTTATGAATAGCGTTCCGTAATGCGGAGGGCCACGTCGCGCCACCGGAATCGACCTTCAAGGTTGGGCTTTCGTCGCTTCCAGGTGTTTCGCCGGCGGCGTTCGGGTGCCATGGTGGGGCGCGGCCGGGTTCTCGCGGCCGCAGCGAGCCGCTTGTCGTTCCCACCCTGCCTGAGGACGCCGGATCCTTGGAATCGCAACCTCTCGTCACCAACGACGCCGGAGTCCTGGGGCTCCTGGCCCTGATCCTGGGCTTCGTTTTCTGGACCGAGCGGAGCAAGCACCCCTTCTGGAAGAAGTTCTACGCCTGGGTGCCGGGACTCCTCCTCTGCTACTTCCTCCCCTCGCTGCTCAACTCCTTCGGCGTGGTGGATCCCGAGGCCTCCAACCTCTACTTCGTCTCGTCCCGGTACCTGCTGCCGGCGACCCTGGTCCTCCTCACACTCTCGGTGGACCTGCCGGCCATCGCCCAACTCGGGTGGAAGGCCGTGGCCATGTTCTTCACCGGGACGCTGGGCATCCTGATCGGTGGACCCATCGCACTCATGATCGTCGGTGCCGTAAGCCCCGAGACCGTGGGCGGTGGGGGTCCCGACGCCGTGTGGCGGGGCCTGACCACGGTCGCGGGGAGCTGGATCGGCGGCGGCGCCAACCAGACGGCCATGAAGGAGGTCTTCGAGGTCGGGGATACCCTCTTCAGCCAGATGGTGGCGGTGGACGTCCTGGTGGCGAACGTCTGGATGGCGGTCCTCCTCTTCCTGGCGGGACGGAACGAATCCATCGACCGGCGTACCGGGGCCGATACCTCGGCCATCGAGGAACTCCGGCGCCGGGTGGAGGCCTTCCACGACAAGCACCAGCGGCCTCTGAACCTGCCGGACCTCATGCTCATCTTGGCCGTGGGCTTCGGCGTCACCGGGCTGGCCCACGCTCTGGGCGACGGGATCGCCGGCTGGATCGCCGAATCCGCGCCCATGCTGGCGCGCTTCAGTCTTACCAGCTCCTTCTTCTGGCTCATCGTCATCGCCACGACCGTGGGCGTCGGGCTCTCCTTCACGCCGGCGAAGAACCTGGAGGGTGCCGGGGCGTCTCGCATCGGTACGGCCATGCTCTACATCCTGGTCGCCAGCATCGGGATGGGGATGGACGTCTCCGCAGTGGTGAGCAACCCGGGTCTCTTCGTGGTGGGCGGCATCTGGATGACCATCCACGCCGTCCTCCTCCTGGTCGTGGCCAAGGTCCTGAACGTGCCCCTCTTCTACATGGCGGTGGGGAGTCAGGCGAACGTGGGAGGTGCCGCGTCGGCGCCGGTGGTTGCGTCGGCCTTCCACCCGAGCCTCGCGCCGGTGGGCGTCCTGCTGGCGGTCCTGGGCTACGCCGTAGGGACGTACGCCGCCTGGATCTGTGGCCTCATCATGCAGGCCGTGGCGCCCATGTGAGCCGGGTCGGTGCGGTCCAGGTGCCGGCGTCGCTATTCCTCGTCGTCCCTGGATCCCCAGGTCAGGATCTTGTAGCCGAGGTATACGACCCCGCCGGCCACCGCCACGGCGGGAATCCAGCCCAGCAGGTTGAGGACCATGGCGCCCAGAAAGACGGCCAGGCCACCCTGGACCCAGCCCACCGCCTTCGCGTTGCGGCGGGTGCGCGCCAGGTCCGTCTCGGTATAGATCCGCTCGGGGAGATTGTCGGTCATGGGATCCTCCTGCCTCGGGTCGGCTCGATTGCGCTCCTTCCCGCCCGAGTATCCGGCGCGGGGAGGCTCGTCGCAAATGGACGGCGTGTCGGTCGCTACCGGCCCCCGATGCGCTCGCGCTCCTTCCCCGACGCCACGGTGACTCGCAGATGACATTCCTCGTTCTCGGAGCGACCGGAGCGACCGGGCGCCTCCTCGTGCGCGCCCTCCTCGACCGCGGAGCCGCCGTGCGGGTCGTCGTGCGGGACGCGGCTCGGCTCGAAGCGTCGATTCGCGACGATCCGAAGGTCTCGATCGTCGAAGCCAGTATCACGGACCTGGGCGAGGGTGACATTCGAGAACTCGTGGCCGGGTGCGCCGGAGCCGCGTCCTGCCTCGGCCACAACCTGAGCTTCAGAGGC
>JAHHMJ010000412.1 GCA_018678395.1 Gemmatimonadota bacterium
CACGGTGAGGCGGAGGGCACCCTTGGTGGATCCGCCCAGCGTACCGTCGATCGCGGCCGCGAGCCGGAGGGCGTTCCCGGGGCGGTAGGCGAAGCTTTCCCCCTGCGGGTCGTCGACCGGGGTGAATTCACGCCGCACGACGTAGGAGGCCGACAGTCCCACGCCCAGTCCCCCGAACGCGTGAGCGGTCGAGACCGAGAGGCCGGCTCCTCCACCCGTTCCCCAATTCGAGATGGCGAAGGGGAGCAGCTCCGAAGCGACCGCCCCGGCGACCCGGGACTCGTCGAGCGTCTGCGTCTCCTAGCCGGTCGGCAGGAGCACGATCGCCGAGATGCTGGTGGCCCCCCCTCGTCCCGCCATGCTCAGCACCATCTGCGTGTCCGTCGGTCCGCTGATCGTGAATTCGCCCCGCTGGGGGTCGTCCAGGCGACCCTCCGCATAGGTGCCCGACACGCTGAACGTGAGACGCGGATTGAAACGAATGCTGGCCGAGAAGGGGAAGGCCGTGAGCGACACGCTCTCCACGGACGCGGCCGTCACGTCGTCGAAGGTGTAGCTCTGGAACAGGACACCAGCGCCGGCCTGGGCGGATTGCGCGCCGAGGGGTAGACTCGCCGCCAGCACGACCAGGGCCGAGCCCAGGCCAATTCTCACGCGGATCATTGTCCACCTCCCGGCCTGGGGATCACGATGGTCACGGTGCCGGAACGCGGGCCGATGCGTTCGTCGTCACCGGTCTCGCTGTAGGGATCGCGCCCGCCCACGTCCGGGATGATGCCCTCGATGGGCAGGTAGGTCCCCTGCCGATCGAGCCAGAGTTCCCACGGCGACGGTCGAATGAGGTCACCGCCCAGTCCGGCGAATTCCTCCGGATCTTCCTCCTCGGCCTCTTCGAGCGCGATGGCCTCGGCCAGCCCGATCTGGGCATCCTCGAACGTCGGGTCGAGGGTGAGCGCTCGCTCGAACTCCGAGCGGGCCGCCGAGAACCGCCCCGCGTCCTGGGCTTCGAGCCCGAGACCGAAGGCGAGCAGTGCCTGCAGGCTCTCGGTCCGCCTCCGCCCGACGAGTTCCCGCTCGGCGGCGGTGAGTTCGATGCCCATCGCTCCGAACATCGCCACGACCAGGCGTCCCTCCGCTTCGAAGAACCGATCGAGAGCGTCCTCCTCTTCGACCGTGGGTGCCTCGGCTTCGGACGTCGTCCGCAGGACCGCCGCCTCGAGCGCGATCCGCGCGGCGTCACCACCGACCTGTCCCTGGATCACCTGCTCGGCACGGAGGAGTCGTCCTCCCCTGACCCCCGTCGCGGGATCGGTCAGTCCCTGCTGCGTCAGGGTGATCTCGTCGGCGAGCAACTGGACCTGAAGTCGCTCCAGCACGGTGAGCCGCTGCGTGGCCGCCATGTCGGTGACGACCATGTGCGTCAACGCCCGCCCCAGCGGCTGGTTGGCCGCGGCGGAGCCCGTGTAGGCGAATGGGAAGACGGCGACGGTCTGTGGAGCGGGAGCGCCACCGGTGGCGTCCTCCGCGTCGAGCGCGGCCCGCACGTCGGTCTCCAGCATTCTTCGGCGCACCACGGTGATGCGGTCCCGAACCTCACCCGCCTGTGCCTCGACGCCATCGAGCGTCAGGAAACGTTCGTAGGCCTCGAGGGCACCCGCGAGATCTCCCGCTTCTTCCCGCATGACGCCCAGGAGGTGTACGCTGGGTGCATGATTCGGGGATTCCGCGAGGGCGGCATCGACGACCTCACGAGCCTCGCCCGTGCGGCGACCGGCCCTCAGAGAGGCGGCGAGTCGCCAGGACAGGTCGGCATTGTCGGGATCGGCGGCCAATGCCATTTGAAGGCGGGGCGTCGCCTCGGGCGGAGGCATCGGCACGCGCGTCTGCGGAATGGCGCATCCAGCCGCCAGGGCGGCGCAGAGCATCACCGAGGGGCGCACGAGGGCGTTGAGTGAGGTCATCGACCTGGCGTCGGGTAGGCGAGGGTGGGATAAATGGGGGCTGCAACATAGGTTGGAGTGAGAGCGTCCTGCAATGTCGCGGAGGGAGAGTGACTTCCGGCTCGCAGTCGCTTCCTGGCGCGGGACCCCCGCTGACCTTCCGGGTAACACCCGAGGTCCGTCGCCATCACCGTCCGGAGGAATCCATGCTTCGTCGTTTCGTCTCGACCCTGGTTCTGGCTCCCCTCGTCCTGCTGCCGCTTCAGGTGGTGGGGCAGGCCGAGCCGGACACGCGTCCCGGGATCGCGGTCATGCAGTTCGAGAATGCGGGGTCGCACGGTGCGAACGCAGAGGCGGAGAACTTCGCTGCTCTCGAGATCGGGCTCCAGGTGATTCTCGGGACGGAACTGGGACAGAACGCGGCCCTCCGTCTCGTTGAGCGGGACGACCTCCAGGCGCTGCTGCGCGAGCAGGAGTTGGCGACCGAGGGTCGGGTCGACGCTTCGACCGCGGCCGACATCGGTCGACTGGTGGGCGCTCGCTACATGGTGATGGGGAGTTTCGTCGACATCTTCGAGCAGGTGCGGATGGACGCCCGCGTGGTCGATGTCGAGACGGGCGAACTGCTCAGGGCGCGGGGTGTGCAGGATCGGCGCGAGGAGATCTACTC
>JAHHMJ010000442.1 GCA_018678395.1 Gemmatimonadota bacterium
GTGCCGCCCGAGTGATCCGGAGACCTGGGGTGCGAACGCGATCTTCCATCTCGAAGACGGTGAGATGACGCTCGCCGGGTACTACAAGCTGCCCGTCCCACAGACCGACACCGAGAACTGCGTGGCCCACAACGGCTCGCTGGTCCCGGTGCCCGGTCGGGACATCAAGGTGCAGGCGTGGTACCAGGGCGGCGTCTCGGTGATGGACTTCACCGACCCGACCCGTCCCGTGGAGATCGCGTTCTTCGACCGGGGCCCGCTCAGCGACACCGAACTGTTCACGGGCGGCTACTGGTCGACCTACTGGTACAACGGCCGCGTCTACGGCGCCGAGATCTCCCGCGGGATCGACGTGTTCCGCCTGCTCCCGAGCGAGCACCTCTCGGAGGCCGAGCTCGAAGCGGCCGAGCTGGTCCGCATGGAGCGCTTCAACGCCCAGCTGCAGCCCCGGCTGTCCTGGCCCGCGGCCGTTCCGGTCGCGCAGGCGTATCTCGACCAGATGGTGAGACACGGGCGGATTCTGGACGCGCGCGCCGGCGAGTTGCAGGCGCTTCTGGACGCCGCACGACGGGGCGACGCATCGGCGGTCGATCTGAATGCGGCGGCCGAAGAGCTCGACGCCGACGTCGAGGCGATCCGCGGTGGGATGCTCGGAGGCGACGCCGATCGGTCCGAGAAGCTCGCGGCGGTGCTGCGGGGGCTCGCCGGCTGAGGCGACACCGGGCGAGTTCGCAGGGCGAACGCCCCGAGAGGCCGAGGCCTCCGGGGCGTTCGTTCGTCCGGGTCAGAGCCCGCGGGTCAGTCCACCGTCGACGGCGAGGTTCTGACCGGTCACGTAGCGGGCCTCGTCGGACAGGAGCCACGCCACGGTGTCGGCCACCTCGTCAACCCGGCCGGACCGTCCGAGGGGGATTCGTGCCCGGGTCGCATCGTCGATCGCATAGGTGTCGATGAAGCCGGGCAGGACCGCATTGATGCGGACGCCGTCCGGCCCATGCCGGTCCGCGTACAGGCGCACGAAGGCGCTCAACGCGGCGCGCAAGGCCGACGACACCGGGAAGGCGAGGGACGGCTCCCGGGCACCGAAGCTCGACACGGCCACGATCGAGCCGCCCGTCTCGATGAGCCCGGGCGTCGCGTGGCGGGCCAGCCGGACGACGTTCAACAGCACGAGGTCGAGACCGTCACGCCACTGCTCGTCCGTGAGGGCCAGCAGGTCGCCCTTCGGAGGGTGACCCGTGTTGCAGACGACGGCATCGACCCGGCCGTAGCGGGCCATGGCGGCGGCGGCGAACCGTGCCAGGTCGTCCGCATCCGCGACCGACCCGCGGACGGCGAGCGCGCCCCACTCGTCGGCGAGGGCGTCCAGATCGTCCGATCGGGCCAACAGTGCCAGATCGAAGCCGTCCTCGGCGAGGCGCCGAGCGATTGCGGCCCCCATCCCGCGGCTGGCCGCCGTCACCCAGGCGACGGGCCGGGAGCCGTCCCGCCGTCGGGAGGGCGTCATCGGATGCGCGCCTGGGCGATCGAGTCGAGCAGGGCGAACTCGGCCCGGAGGTAATCGTTGCCCTCGGCCATGATGCGATCCTGGACGCCGGGGCCGGGCTCACCGTAGCCGGCGTAGAGCAGGTCGATCGCCTCCATCCCGCGAACCACGCGCCCGATCGGCGCGAACCCCCCCGCGCAGCAGGTGTCGTAGTCGGGGTTGTCGATCCGGTTGATGAAGAGCTGGAAGTCGCGGGTGTTCGGGCCCGCCTTCGCGAACGACACGGCGCCGCGCAGATTGCTCGCCCGCACGGGCTCGTCCTCGATGGGTCGGGTGCGCCACAGGCTGTCGAGCTCCGGGCGCCCCGAGAATCCGAATTGCACGACCCGGGGATTCACCCGGAAGAACCGCGCCCCGTCGAAGAAGCCGCGCTCCACCAGATCGTGAACACGATCGACGCCGAGGGGCGACCATTCCCGCACGAACTCGATCTCGACCACTCCCTTGCTCGTCTCCATCACCACGGTGAAGGAGTCGGGCGCGGCGCCGGCCACGGCGGTGGCGGCGGGATCGCGAAGCGCGTCCCCACCTTCACACGCGGCAGCGACGATCACCGGGAGGGTGGCCAGGCCGAGGGCCGCGATGAGGCGGCGACGGACGGGGCGAACCCCCGGTCGGACACGGCGGCGGTTCATTCGGACGCAGGGGCCGTGGGGAGGGAATCGGGGGCGTCGAGATCCGCGCGCCGACGCTCATCGGCCAACTCCCACGCCAGCTCTCCGAGTTCTTCGAACTGCGCGGCGCGACGGGCCCTCCAGCGCGGGGCCTCGAACAGCGCGCCCCCGAACATCACGGCCCCGACACCGAACATGAAGACGATACCGGGGGCGATGTTCGCCAACTCCGGATTCGGCAACACGAGGCCGAGCGCCGTCAGGCCGAGTCCCATGCCGCCCATCACCATCCCACCGGCTACGCGGCCCCGCAGACTCGAGCTGAAGGTACGCATGCGCAGGCGATATCCGTCCCGGGTCGGCTCCATGAGGACCTGGAGGTTGCCGTTCGACCAGCTGTGGAGCGTGCCCTCGCGCGACACCGTGCCCCGAGCGCGGAAGAGATCACGCATCCGTACGACGAGGCGATCCCAGTCCTCGTCCGTCAGGCGAGCGGGAAGATCGACCACACGCGACGTGGACAGGGGCACTCCGAGACGACGGATCGGCGCCTCTTCCACCGGGGGGGTGCGGTCGAGTTGGGACGCGGCCCGGGCCACCTGCTCGGGGGCGATCCCTGCTTCCCGCCCGATCTCCTGCAACTGGTGCAGCGTCATGCCGGTCGACGTCGGGGACTCCGTGGGGAGCGCCGACCGCGACGGCTCGTCGACCCTCGTGGCCCGATCGAAGATCTCCCGAACCTCGTCGTCGTCGTACCTGCGTTCCACGCCAACCTCTCCGGTCTTCGAACCAGGACCCGGCGGGCCAGGCCCGCGGATCTGCGAGCCCCGCGCGAATCCGCGGGGCTCTTCCTGAACCTACGTCGACTCCGGCGGGATCCTTCGCGGCGAGCCGCCGACCTCGCGCATCACCTCGCCACCCAGCGCGGCGAACTCCGCGCGGCGTCGCGGCAGCCAGCGCCGCACCTGCACCCAGCCGACACCCCAGATGGCGGCTCCCAGGATCGAAAGCCCGCCGAACATCGCCAGGAGGGCCGGCTCCATCGTGGCGGCGCCGAACGCCGCCAGGCCGCCCAGCAGCGTCGCCCCGGTAACGCCCGCCGTGGCCAGAGCGACCCCCGCGTCGACGGAGCTCTTCGCCGATTGCTGCCGACCCTCGAAGCGAAGGCGCGCTCCCTCCGCAAGCGGTTCCAGCAGCACCTTGTGGACT
Source organism: Gemmatimonadota bacterium (assembly GCA_018678395.1). Taxonomy (GTDB): domain Bacteria; phylum Gemmatimonadota; class Gemmatimonadetes; order Longimicrobiales; family Gaopeijiaceae; genus Gaopeijia. Next base: position 3,370 of record JAHHMJ010000442.1, read on the forward strand.
CCCGACGTCCAGGTCCTCAGCGACCCTTCCTTCCGCACCTGACCGGGCGCACCAAAGGTGTCCCGGAGGCGCACCACGAAGCGGTCCCACTCGTCGTCAGCCATCATCCGGGGC
>JAHHMJ010000601.1 GCA_018678395.1 Gemmatimonadota bacterium
GCTTAGTCCGTGGTGTGGTTGGAAAATTGCGCCCGGGCGAACCGGACGGCGCCGCACGGGCGCAAGACCGCCCCGTGTGTAGCGCAAGAGGCGTGCCAGGAGTCGCCACCCAAGAATGGCGTAGCACGCAACGACTTATGGGGTTTCGACGCATTCGGAAATCTGTCGATATCCCGGTTCAGGGTCGGAAATCTGTGGACTGCCCCGGAAACATTCGCTCACGGCCCCGAGGGCGTTCCGTCCGCCGCCAGGAACCGCTCCGCGAGATCGACCATCTCTCGAGACCCCATGTACAGCGGGGTGCTCTGGTGAAGGCTGGTCGGTTCGATGTCCATGATGTCCATGCTCCCGGTACTGGCCCGCCCTCCCGCCTGCTCGGCGACGAAGGCGAGCGGTGCGGCCTCGTACAGCAGTCGAAGCTTCCCCTGGGGCTTGCGGGTGTCCGCCGGGTACATGAAGAGCCCGCCCCGGAGCAGCGTCCGGTGGAAGTCCGAGACCAACGAACCAATGTATCGGCCGGTGTACGCCTCGGACTTTAGGTGTTCGACCAGCGCCCGCTGGCCTTCGCTCCACTGCGGAGCGTACGCCTCGTTGACCGAGTAGATGCGATTGGGCGGGTCGGGCAGGGTCACCTTGGGGTGACTGAGCACGAACTCGCCGATCGACGGGTCGAGGGTGAATCCGTGCACTCCGGCACCGCTCGTGTAGACCAGCATGGTCGACGAACCGTAGACCACGTAACCCGCGGCAATCTGTCGCCGTCCCACCTGCAGGCAGTCGTCCAGGCCCCCGCGGGGGCCCTCCGACACCTTGCGGTGGATCGAGAAGATGGTCCCGATGGAGACGTTGACGTCGATGTTGGACGACCCGTCGAGCGGATCGTACATCAGCGCGTAATCGCCCGTCGGGAAACGCTCGGGGATCGCGATGACCTCCTCGTGCTCCTCCGAGGCCATGCAGCACAGGTTGCCGGTGTGGTCCATGGCGTTGAGGATCACCAGATCCGCGTACTCGTCGAGTTTCTGGACCGTCTCCCCGTGGACGTTCACCTGGTCGGTACGCCCGATCACGTCCACGATCCCCGCCTTGTTCACCTCGCGCGCGATGACTTTGGCCGCCAGTGCGAGATCGAACAGGATGTTGGTGAACTGACCAGTCGCCTCCGGATGGCGGCGTTCCTGCTCGATGACGTGGCGGGACAGGGTGACGATGTGGGTGTCGAGCATGTCGGGCGCGGTCGAGGGTTGGGAGCCGTCCTGCAAGTCTCGGCAATAGACGGCTGCACTGGAGAAGGGTCAACGGGCCCCCCTTCCCGCCCCCTTCGCCTCGATGGCGCCGGAACGGTCGATCCGCAGGCGCAGGGCTCCGGATCGATCGGTACGCCACACGACGGAACCGGCCCCTTCCAGTCTCGCCATGACCTCGGGCGCCGGGTGCCCGTAGCGATTGCCCCTCCCCACCGAGACCACGGCCCACTCGGGACGGATCCGAGCGACGAACAGGCTGTCCGTGGACGTGCGGCTGCCGTGATGGGCCACCTTGAGCACGTCGACCGGGCCCAGCGCTTCGACGAGAGAGCGCTCGACCTCGACGGAGATGTCGCCGGTGAGGAGCAGTCGGAAGCCGCGCCACGACAGTTCGACGACCAGCGAGGCGTCGTTCGCTTCCCTGGGGGCGCCGTCGACTCGGCGAGAGGGATGGAGGACCCGGAGAACGACTCCATCCAGGGCCACCCGGTCGCCTCGCGCCACGACCCGCCAGGGGACGGCACGGGACCGGGCTTGCACCAGCGCCCCGCGCCACGGTCCGTCCCCACGCAGCGTGCCCGGGCCGACCACGGTCTCCACCGGGAATTCGTCCAGGAGCGCCGCCGCCCCGCCCACGTGATCGGCATCCGGGTGGCTGAGTAGCAGCATCTCGATGGAGCGCGCCCCCACCCGTCGCAGGTCGGCGGCGAGCCGCCGGCCCGTAGGTGGACCGGCATCGACGACGATCCACCGCCCCTCCGGCGTCCGGATGCCGAGCGCATCGCCCTGGCCGACGTCGAAGAGGTACACTTCGAGCGCACCGTTTCGAGCCATCTGCCGCGCAACGGGCCACACCAGCAGCGCCGCGGCGAGACCGGCGACCGCCGCCGCCCCGCGGGCGACACCCCCGACACGCGGCACCCACCGGGTGAGCAGCAGGCCCACGACGACCGCCAGGGTGGCGGCGAGTGTCTCCGTGCGGTCGATGGCCACACTCGCGCCGGGGAACCGGGCCCAGAGGCCGACCCACCCGCGGGCCAGCGCGAGCAGTCCTTCCGCCCCGGCCGCCGGGACGGCGGCTCCGGGCAGGCCGAGCGCGTCGAGGCCGAGAGCCGTGACCACGGAGGGAAGTGCGAGTGCCACCAGGGGGGTCGCCACGACCGAAGCCGGCAATCCGACGGTGGGTACCCGTTCGAAATGCCACGCCACGAACGGAAGCGTGGCGAGCGATGCCGCGGTCGTCGCCACCACGGCCTCGACCCCCACCCGCACCCGCGGACCCGGTGCCTCGCCGCGCCACCTGCGCCATCGGTCGACGATCGTCGCCGTCCACGGTCGCGTGAACAGGGCCAGTCCGAGAGCGCCGGCGAACGAAAGCTGTGCGCCGATTCGCCCCGCGACCGCGGGGTCGATCAACACGAGCGCCGCCAACGCCGTGCCGACGGCCCCGCTGACGGCGACCGGTCTCCCCATCCAGCGGCCGAGGCTCGCCAGGGTGAGCAGCAGGGCCGCCCGCGTCGCCGCGTCCGGAAAGCCGAGAACGGCCACGTAGAGCCACGCCACGCCGGCGCCGGCCGCGAAGGCGCGACGCGGCGGTGCCATCCTCCCGACCAGGGCGATCACCCCGCCCGCGAGGACCCCCACGTGAAAGCCGGAGATCGCGAGCAGATGCGCGGTTCCCGTGGCGGAGAAGGCGTCGCGGAGCGCCGGATCGATGCGGTCGCGGCGCGCGAACAGCAACGCGCTCACCAGCGGGGCCTCGCGCCGGAAGCGCCGGTCGACGGCGTCCAGTCCCCGAGCCCGGGTCCGAGCCGACCAGCGATCGACGTCCCGGACGACCACCTCGGCGGATTCGACCTCGGCGGCGACCACCTGCCCCGCCCGGAGCGGGTCTACACCCGGCGCAGCCTCGGATCGCCGCACCCACCGGCCGCGCACCCGGACTCCGCTGCCCTCCGCACTCGCACGCGGTAGAGGCGCCTGCACCCGAACCGGTCTCGGACAGGCTCCCTCGACGACGGTGAGCTGGAAGCGCCCCGGGGTCTCCACGGTCCGCACCCATCCCGCGAGTTGAACCTCACCCTCCGGTATCGACCACCGGCAGTCCCGCAACCCGCGTGCGCTCGCGACGTGTCCGTGTGCGAGGCCGGCGATGCCCGCCCACGCGAGAGCCCGGAGACGGCCGCTCCCGGCGCCGGCAGCGAACCTGGGACGTCGCGATGATCGGATGGGACGGATCAGGGCCGCGACCAGACACAGTGCGGCGGGCCAAAGCACTACACCCGCCGAAGAGAGGGCCGCGCCGGCCGCGAGGGCCAGGGCGAGCTCCGTCACGGGTGGGAGGCGCCGTGTCAGATCGGCGGCCTCCGTCCCCCTGGGACGCGTCTCGTCAGGTCAGATCGTCCGTTTCGCCTTCGCCTTTTCCTTCGTCTTCGCCTTCGAAGAGGCTCGTCTGGTGGCGATCCACGAAGATGCGCGCGCGCTCGTCCCGGTCCTCGGCGGCCAGGCGCTCCCGGAGGATCTTGCGCACACGCAGGTCCGAGTGGATTCCCGCCAGCAGCATGGCGACCATGCCGAGAATCAGCGCGCCGAACGCCACCGCCGTCAGAGGAACGCGGTAGAGCGTCGTCACCCCGAGGCGCAGCGTCACGCGCTGGCCGCCGTTCAGCGCGGCGAACCCCATGGACAGGGCGAGGATCACCAGGACGCCGACGGAGCCGAGCAGACGATTCACACGGCTGCTCCGCTCCCGACGGCGAGCGGTCGGGCGGCGTCGACTCGTTCGCCCCTGAACGTAGCCCCGGTCGTGGAGGGCAGCGTCACCGTCCCGTAGCGACCGATGGCCTCGATCTCCCCCGGGAAGGCCACCACCTTGTTTCGTCGGGTCCGGCCGAGGATGTGTCCGGCGTCACGCGCAGCCTTCTCGATCAGCACCTTTTCGACCCTCCCGACTTCGCCGTGGTTGATCTCGGACTGAATCCCCCGCGCGACCGAGATCAACTCCTCCAGCCGCGCCTGCGCCACGTCCGGAGCGATGAACTGCTCGTCGGGGAGTCGCGTCGCCGGCGTCCCGTCGCGGGGCGAGTAGCGGTAGGTGAACGCGTCGTCGAACCGCACCGAGCGCATCAGTTCGAGCGTGTCCTCGAATTCGCCGTGGGTCTCCCCGGGAAACGCAACGATGATGTCGGTCGACAGCGCGAGATCGGGAATCGCCCGACGCGCCATCTCGACCTTCTCGAGGAAGGTCTCGACGGTGTACCGTCGCAGCATGCGCCTGAGGGTGCGATTGCTCCCGGACTGGGCGGGCAGATGCAACTGCTCGCATACCGCCGGCTCTTCGGCCATGACCTCGACCAGCTCTTCCGTCAGGTCGTTGGGATGCGGAGAGGTGAAGCGCACCCGCCGGATGCCCGGCGCACGCGCAACCTGCCGCAGCAGTTCGGCGAAGCTCCACCCGTCCGCCTCCCACGAATTGACGGTCTGCCCCAGGAGGGTGACTTCGGTGACCCCGCCGGCCGCGATGGAGGCGATTTCGCCGAGAACCTCGCGCGGCCCACGGTTCTTCTCCGGACCCCGCACGTAGGGCACGATGCAGAAGGTGCAGCGATGGTCACAGCCCCGCTGGATCGGAACCCATGCAGACACGCCCGACGTGCGGCGCTGCTCCAGCCCCTGGTAGTTCTCGCCCGTGTCCAGGTCGAGCACGGTGAGCTGCGGCCCCCGCCGGCGGCTTCGGGGCCGCGGCGCCGGCGCGTCGGCGTATCCGCGCCGCAAACGGTCCAGGACCGTGGGCAGGCTGCGGTAGCCGTCCGGCCCCATCACCAGATCGACCCAGGGCGCCTTGCGGGCGAGATCGTCGCCCATGCGCTGCGCCATGCACCCGGTGACGCCCAGAAGCAGCTTCGGGTTCTCGGTCTTCAGCCCCTTCAGCTGCGCGACCCGCCCGAGCACCCGCTGCTCGGCGTGCTCGCGAATCGCGCAGGTGTTCACGAGGACGACGTCCGCCTCCTCGGGGCTCGACGCGATGGCGTACCCTTCGGACTCCAGGATGCCCTCCATCAGCTCGCCGTCGCTGATGTTCATCTGACAGCCGTACGTCTCGACGTAGGCGCGCAGGGTCCGGGTCATGATGGCGTTGCGGTGGGAGCGAGAGGGACACGGGAGAGGTCAATATACAGTTCGTCGCCCGACCGTTGGAGCCGCCCGACGTGCAGCGTGTCTCCAGGGGGCCGCCCGGCGCCCTCGTCGAGCCGCACCCGCAGGTAGTCCCCCGTGAGGGCGTTGCCCCCGTCCTCGACCACGACCGTCGCCGACGAACCCGCCCTTCTCCGCCGGTACGCGTCGCCTTTCGCGGCGACCTGCTCGCGCAACTCGCGACTGCGCTCGCCTGCCACCCGTTGAGGCACGGGCATTTCGCGCTGGAGATCGGCGGCCACCGTCGAGTCGCGAGGCGAAAAGGGAAAGACGTGCAGGTACGTGAAGGGGAGCTCGTCGACGAGCGCCACCGTGTCCGCGTGGTCCGCCCCGGTCTCTCCGGGGAAGCCGGTGATGATGTCGGCGCCGAGTCCCAGGACGGGGAGTCGAGTCGCGATCTCGAGGGCGCGACGCCGGTACTGCTCCCGCGTGTGCCAGCGCCGCATCCTGCGCAGGACCGGGTCCGCTCCGGACTGCAGCGGCATGTGCAGGTGCGGCGCCAGGCGCCCCCCGGACGACGCCATCAGTTCGATCAGGAGGTCGTCGATTTCGGTCGCCTCGACGCTGCCCAGCCGGAGGCGCACGTCCGGAACGGCATCCAGGAGAGCCGCCACGAGGCTCGACAGCGTCGCCCCCTCGTCGAGATCGATCCCGTAATGCCCGATGTGGACGCCGGTCAGAACCAGCTCGGGGTGGGACTGCGCCAGCATCCGGGCTTCGGCGACCACCTCGGCGACGGCTCGCGAACGGCTGGCGCCGCGAGCGAGGCGTGTCGCACAGAAGGCGCATCTGCGGTCACAGCCGTCCTGAATCTTGAGCCAGCCGCGGGTGGCCCCGTGTCGTCGGCGCAGGAGCGTCCCGCCCACCGGCTCCACGTCGAGCCGATCCAGACTCCGGCGGTCCGTGAGTTGGACCAGCCCCCCGGGGGCGGGCGCACCCGGGGCGTTCGCTTCCAGCATCGCACCGGCCACACGCACCGGGTCGTGTCCCTCGACCACACCGTGCACCCCGAGCGCCTCGTAGTCGGGGGACTTGAGCGCGGCGGAGCACCCGGCCACGACGATGCGAGCCTCGGGGTGGCGGCGCTGGACCCGACGGATGTAGCGGCGCGCGTCGGCGTCGGCCTGATTCGTGACCGTGCACGTGTTCACCACGACGACGTCGGCACCCTCCAGGCCACCGACCGTGTCGGCCCCGAGCGCTTCGGCCTCCTGCCGCATGCGCTCGGTGTCGTACTGGTTGGCCTTGCAGCCGAACGTGTGGTAGTGGACCCGCATGGCCCGGGACTAGAAGCCGGAGACCCGGACCGAGGTGCTGAAGCGCCAGAAACGCTCCTCGAACGAGCCCGCCTCGCGCAGACCCCGTTCGAGGGTGAGGTCCAAGCGGGCCAGCACCACGTCGGCACCCGTCAGCAGATCCATGCCGAGCCCGCCGGTGAAGGCCGTCTCGGTCGGATCGAGGGCGTCCTCGAGCGTGAAGGGAAGCTCGGATGCGCGGTAGCCGAGACGGATCGCCGACGGCTTGCCGAGCACGCTGGCTCCCGCCCACTCCACGCCCCCGCCCCAGGAGAACACGTCGCGGGCTCCGCCGACGGTGAGGTCGGCGGCGGCCTCGGACCACGTCGCGGTCTGGATGCCACCGGAGATGCTCAGCCGCGGCGACAGGATCGCCGTGGCCCCCAGGCGGAGTTCGGCCGGGAGCCCGAACGATCCCTCGGCTCCGTCGGTGTTCTCGTCGGGGAGCGCGTCGAGCTCACTCGACCAGGTGTACGACCCGCCGAGGCGCAGGATGCTGCCCACCGAACCCGAGGCACCCACGGCCCAGGTCCACCCGCGGTAGCTCCACCGGCCACCGGCCGTGAAGTCGGGCACCGGGGTACCCACGTTGAGGGAGTCGAACGACCGGGAGAACACCCGCGACACGTCACCGATGTTGCGACCCACCTGCGCGCCGACTGACACGCCGCCCGGGAGGGTCCGGGCGAGGCCGAGCCGGACGGACGAGATGCCTCCGTCGGACTCGAAGCGATCCGTGACCACGCCGAGTCGACCGTTGCCGTCGAGATCGACCTGCTCGGACGACGAGGCGATCCAACGCTGATCGAGAACCGAGCCGATCGCGACGGTCACCGTGCCGAACGACGTGGGATAACCCAGCGACAGGAAGGGAAAGCGCGTTCCGGAGAAGTCGGTCGGCGTACCGTCCTCGTCGGCGTCGGCCCACGTCGACTGGAACGCGAACGCCACGGACGGGACGCTCAACCCGGCCGGGGCCGACGGATCGACGAGAGAGAGCTCGCCGCCGGGGAGCCCCACACCGATCCCACCGAGCGCGAGCACGCGCGAGTCGGTCGCGAAGAGGGGAAGTCCGAGCCCCCGGGAGGCGAAGAGCGACTGGGCGGAAGCCGGAACCGATGCGATCAGCAACGCCGTGAAGGCCGCGCACAAAGAACGAGAGGCGGTCATGAGATCTCCACGGTGTCGGCCACGGTGAGGATGAGCCGGAGGCGGGGAGCGCCCGGTAGTCCGGGGCCGACGAACGTGCCGAAGCCGATGGAGAGCGGCTCGAGAGGGGTGAGCAGAGCCAGGTCCGGCACCTTCTCACCCGACCCGTCGAAGAGCGCTCGGACGAAGGTCGTAACCGGGATGGTGACGGTTTGACCCGCGACCTCGCCGAACCCGTCCGGTCCGATGGGAACGCCGGGAGTCCCCACGAGCGATGTCCCCAGCGGGGACTTCGGAAGCAGTTCGGGAGCGAGGACGGCCCGCGCATCCACGAAGAGGGAATCCGACGGCTGGAACGCCGCCTCGCTCTGTGCCGTCGTCAGCGTGAGGGTCGCGTTGTTGAGTCGACCGGGCGTGATCACGATCGGGCACTGCACGCGCTGGCACACGGCCGGGGTCCCCGGAAGCTCGGCGGGGATGTCGAAGGTCAGGACCGTTCGCCAGGACGGAGCGCCTCCCACGCGGATCCCACCCTGCTCGGGCTCGGGGGAGGGATCGTAGATGAAGGTCTCGGCGATCGGTCGCGCGTTGAGCGTGACGAGCGTGTCCAGATGGATGTTGGGGCGGGCGTACAGGCGCAGATCGGACGACAGCAGGTTCATCCGCACTCCCGGGGTGAGCACCTCGTATCGCACTCCGGGGC
>JAHHMJ010000464.1 GCA_018678395.1 Gemmatimonadota bacterium
GCGTTGTCCACCGCCGTCTTCGAAAGCTCGACGACCTCACCGAGGCGGTCGACGATGACTCGACGGATGTCGCAATCGGAGGGGTCCTTCTTCTTGTAGCCGCGATCCGGCCACTGCCACTGACGCAGTGTGGCGGCCGGGTACACCTCGATCACGCCGGAGGCACCGGGCCCCGGGGGCTCCCAGAGCAGAGGTAGCGGCCGACCGCTGCGCCCACGTAGACGTGCCAGCACGCCCAGGGCCCCGTGCGCCGCTCGGGCGATGCGATCGGCGCCGACGTCGAGGGGCACCTTGCCGGTGCGCGCGCGCACCTCGTGATCGGTCCGCCTGCGGAAGAGGTGGTTCGCCTCCACGTCGAGGGCCTCACCCGGCGCGTGCCGCCCCAGACGGCGCGCCATTTCCACCGGCCAACCCAGCGGCGCATCGAGAGCCAGAATCACCGGCCGATCCCAATCGACCCGCTCGAGGATCCACTCGACCGGGTCGTGGAGCCGTGTCGCGGCCTCGAGTACGGTGCACCCGGCGCCCCCCGAATCCGAGCCGCCTGCACCCACCGCCACCCCGACGTTCCGATCCTGCGCAGCACAGTCGATGCCGACGATCTGCCGCTCCGCAGACGGGTTCACGGCCGCACCTCCTCGAGCCGTTCCCGCAACTCCATGGCCAGCGTCTCCATGTCGCGGATCGCCCGCTTGCTCCGGAAGGACCGCCACCCTTCCACCACGGTCACGGTCAGGATCAGAAGGACCAGTGCCGAGCCACCCCACTCGGAGAGCACGAAGAGCGCAGGCAGGAAGGCCGCAGGTGACAGCCCGGCGACCACCCACACGAGGTGCCTCTGATAGCGGCGACGTTCACGCTCCAGCTGCGCCTCGATGTCGTCGAGATCGGCCTGGGCGATCGCGAGATCCCCGGTCATGCGGCCACGTCGGGGGGCAGCAGAGCGCGGGCGAGATCCTCGACCTCGGGATAGGCCGCGACCACCGCCACGTCGCCCTCCTCGTAGTCCTCGTAGGAGAAGTCGGGCGCCATGGTGGTCCCGAGCAGCGCCCGCTCCCCGCCCTCACGGGGGTGCGGGATCAGTCCCAAGCGCTCCATCACGTCGTCGGCAGTCACGACTCGCTCCTCGATGTGGCGGCGGTCAGCCGCGTCCCGGATCGTCGGAGCCGGGTACCCAGTCGATGATCGCGAGTTCGGGCGTCGCTCCCAACCGGACCGGTACCACCGACGTCCCCAGCCCACGCGACACGAACAGGTCCGTACCGTCACCCCGGTACCAGCCGGACACGTAGGGCCCGCTGCCTGGAGGCCGGAGGGGCGCCCATCCGCCAATGGCGACCTGCCCCCCGTGTGTGTGACCCGCGATCATCGCGCGAATCCGCGCCCCCGCACCCGCGGGAACGCGATCCCGGAAGTCGGGACAGTGCGCGAGGAGCAGCACTTCGCTCCCGTCGCGGGGGACGGCCGAGAGGTCCGGCGACCCCGCGAGCGAGTCGTCGGCCCCGAACACGACGACCCCCGGTCGCACCGCCGCGGCCTCGTTCACCAGCAGGCGCGTGCCCGAGGCCTCGTAGGTGCGGCGCAGCGCGCCGCGATCGACGCCGCTCCAGTATTCCCAGTTCCCCAGCGTGGCAAGCCGCTGGGGGCCCGCCGGCAGGAGATCGAGGAACTCGGACAGTGCGGACAGCCGATCCGAGCGGTCGATCGCGTCGCCGACGATCACGATCAGCTCCACGTCGGCGTCGGCGACCGCGGCTGCGATGCGCTCGTGGAAGCTCGACACCTCCCGGAGGTGCAGGTCGGCGAGGACGGCGACCCGGGCCCCCACCCTCGCGGTCGCCGTCGACGGCCGCCCCGAACCGCTCGACCGCGGCAGCAGACGATGTCGAGTCACGTCGAGCCGGCGCGGCGCCAGCAGCACCCCTTCGGTGGCCACCGCCCCGGCTGCGACCGCGCCGGCGACCCCGAGAAAGCGGCGGCGGTTCACATGGCCTCCGGGGCCGCAACTTCGGCCAGGGCCCGCTCGCGATCGTCCTTCGAAGTCACGATCCGCACCCGGGTGTCTCCGAGCTCCCCCAGGCGACGGAGGATCTCGGGACGACGATGGGACCGGTAGCTCCAGATCCAGTGCAGGAAGCTCCCCGTGATGCGATCCGGGCACCCCTCGGCCATCGACGGCCGCGACGACCCGCGGTACCGCCACCAGCGGCGGAGTACTCGCGCGAGACACACCCGGCGCGGGGTGTCGAGGAAGTACACCGCATCGGCGGCGTGAAGCCGGAGGTCGAAGGTGCCTCCGTAATTCCCGTCCATGATCCAGGCGGGGCGCCCGACCAGTTCGGCCACGGTACGCCGCCACTCGTCGGCCGGGGTGGGCTCCCACCCTGCACGCCAGTACAGTCGGTCCAGATGTACCACGGGCAGCCCGGTGCGAGCCCCGAGTTCTCGGCTGAAGGTGGTCTTCCCCGCTCCGCCACAACCGATGACGAGGCAGCGGCGAGGCGCGAACACACTCACGACGATGGTTCGCCCGCGAGTCTGCGCAGCACTGCGGCGCCTCGCGGCGACAGCCGGTATCCGACCTCGAGGCTCTCGGTCAGCCCCAGCGCCTTGAGCTTCCGTACGCCGGCCCGCCGCGCATCGTCGATCCCGATCGCATCGAGCGAGACCTCGGACACCTCACGGATCTCCAGCACGCCCAGCGCCGTCCGAAGCGTTCCACCGGTCCGGACCGTCGGTCGGCGCCATCGGCGGAACTGGACCGTGACCCGACCCTGGCGGATCGCCTCGAGTGTCTCCATGCGCAGCAACATGATCGACTCCGACTCGAGTCACCGAACGGCCGACCGGGAATTCGGCCGGTACATCCCCCACGAGGTCAGCGCCCCATCAAGCGTCGCCTCGCCGATCAACCGATACCCGAAGTGCCGGTAGAGATCCACGTTGCTCTCGACCTCGGTGGTGAGCGACACGCCACGCGCCTCCGGATCGTCCACCGCGAACCGGTGTGCGGCTTCGAGAAGCCGTCGACCCACTCCCGACCCCCGCGCC
>JAHHMJ010000674.1 GCA_018678395.1 Gemmatimonadota bacterium
TGCCGCTCTTTCCCTGGAAGGACGGCGTCCGCTCGGGCCTCCTCTGTGGAGAGACCGCCATGACCGACGGTGCGGCCCGGCGTCTGGGCGAGGTGGGCCTGGTGCCCGTGGCCTGGGCCCGGGGGGACGACGCGGTACGGGTCCTCGTGCCGCGCAGCGCCACCGGCACCCCGCTCCTCTGATGGGCAGGGAAACTCGTCGGCCCCGCCCGGCGTAGGAACAGCATGAGCATCTTGCGCTGGTCCCGTTCGCGTTGGGCTCTCGTCGCCGCCTTGCTGATCGACGTGTCGCTGGGCGGTCCCCGGATTCCGGGGGTGTCGACCGGTCCCTCGTTCGCTGCCGCGATGGCCGCCCAGGAGTCCGTCACCGCCGAGTGGCTGGCGATGAACGGGGTCGTGGGGACCGCCGTCGGGCTGGACACCGGCGGCGACTACGTGGTGAAGGTCTACCTCACCGCCATGGGTGTGGCCCAGCTGCCGGCCTCGATCGCCGGCATCCCGGTCCAGTACGAGATCACGGGCCCGATCCGCGCCCTGAACGAGACGGGTTCCGATGGGCCCGCTGCGGCGCTCGCCGCCGATGACATCGATCGCCGGGGGACCTTCGCGCGCCCCGTGCCGATCGGAGTGAGTACAGGACACTCGGGTGTGACGGCAGGGACGATCGGGGCCCGGGTGACCGACGGTAGCCGCGTGTTCGCGCTCAGCAACAACCACGTCTACGCCAACTCGAACGATGCACGCCCGGGCGACCCTCTGCTCCAGCCGGGCGTCGCCGACGGGGGCCGGGCTCCGACCGACGTCGTCGCGACGCTGCACGATTTCGAGCCCATCGAGTTCTGCGGCGGATTCCGGTGCCCGATGAACCGCATGGATGCGGCCATCGCCGCCACGACGACCGATGACGTCGGCTTCGAGACGCCTGAGGACGGGTACGGCTCGCCCAGGACGCGGTCCGTCGAGGCGACGCTCGGCATGAAGGTCCAGAAGTACGGCCGTACGACGGGGTACACGCACGGCACCGTGTCCGGGGTCAACGCCATCATCGACGTCAGCTACCGCACCGGCACGGCGCGGTTCGAGGATCAGATCCTGATCTCCGGAAACGGCTTCAGCCAGGGCGGCGACTCGGGTTCGCTGATCGTGAGCGAGGGCTTCCTGGCCGCCGACCGCCGACCGGTCGGGCTGTTGTTCGCCGGAAGCCCCACCAGCACCATCGCCAACCCGATCGACGTCGTGCTCGACCGTTTCGACGTGCGCATCGATGAGGGCGGCTGATGGCCGAAGACATCAAGACGGCACAGCGCAAACTGACCGACCGGGTGATGGGCCGGCCGGGGGTGATCGGTACGGCCATCGGCATGTCCCGCGGCGACCACTGCCTCAAGGTCCTGATCGCCGACGATCGCGGACGCAGGGGCGTACCGCGGGAGGTCGACGGCTACAAGGTGGTCGTCGAGCACACGGGACGGATCCGCCGGCGCTGATCGCCCCTCGTGGCCGTGGCGGCACCCGCAGGACGCCGCGTCCGTCCCCTTCGCAGCGCTACCGCACCACCCGCAGGACGTAGTCTCCGGTCTCACCCCGCGAGAACGAGGTGACCCATACGACCCAGGTCCCCGTCCGCCCCTCGACCTCGTCGGCCGTGAACGAGAGGGCCGAGCCGAAACCCTCGTCCGCGTCGTCGTTGCGCCGCACCAGCGGTGCTCTGCCCGCCGTCTCGACGACCAGGTAGGTGTCGAAGGTCTCGCTGGTCAGCTCGAAGTGGAGATCGACCGCGTCATCCACGTCGATCTCGATGCGGTCGGCGTATTCGCCGAGCGGTAGCTGCGTGTCGCCGCCGCCCAGGCTTCCGTCGATCACGTCGGCGCTTCCTCCGTCGGAGACCACCGTCGTGAGGGTGTATTCGAGGTTGTCGACGCCACTGCCCTCGTTTCCGACGATCCAGACCGTCCAACCGCCGGAGGGTACGGCTCGTGCGTTGATCGCCGCAGATCCACTCTCGAACGGCGAGTCCCAGCGGCGCCCCTCCGGGTCCATGGCCGAGACCCCGATGAACGCGTCCGCCCCGTGCGACACCTGCAGGAGCACATTCCCGCCGTCGAGGTCGACCATCACCGAATCGTACGGCTGCCCCTTCGGTGTCGCGCGGGACAGGCGCCCCGTCCGAGAACTCGACTCCCCGGCCGCGGAAGCAGACCAGGTCAGTACGTAGGCGCCGTAGCCCTCGGCTCCGTACGACGAGGCGTGGACGGTCCAGGTCCCGGCCTCGTCCGCGAGGAAGGACAGCTGGCTGTCGGTGCCCGCGCCCGAGTCGTCGTTGTCCCGGACGACCCCCGAAGGCGACGTCACCCTCAGGAAGGTGTCGAATTCACCGGAGCGCAGGGACGCCGTGACGAACTCGCCGACGCGGACCTCGAAGGTGTAAGCGTCGGCGACCCGACCTTCCCCTTCCTCGAAGGCGGCGTCCGCCTCGGTGAGGATGCCCTCACGAACCTCCTGGGCGGCGGATTCCCCGGGGAGCAGCGTTGCCAGCGCGAGAAGTGCCAGCGGGAGGAGTCGGCGTGTATTCGAGGCCATGGCGACGACGGTGTGGAAGGGGACTGGACAGGGTCACGTGAGGATGGCCCGTGCCGCCTTCCGAGGTCAAGGACGCGAAGAAGTGGTCGTCGTCGATCGAGGCGGAGCCGATCGGTGGGTCCGCTTCCGGACCCGACCCTTCTCAGTGCACCAGCTTCTTGTACTTGATGCGGTGCGGCTGGTCGGCGTCGTCGCCGAGGCGGCGCTTCTTGTCTTCCTCGTACTCGTGGAAGTTGCCCGGGAACCAGACGACCTGGCTGTCGCCCTCGAAGGCGAGAATGTGCGTCGCGATGCGGTCGAGGAACCAGCGGTCGTGCGAGATGACCAGCACGCAGCCCGCGAAGTCCAGAATCGCGTCCTCGAGCGCGCGCAGCGTGTCGACGTCCAAGTCGTTGGTCGGCTCGTCCAACAGCATCACGTTGCCGCCCTCCTTGAGCAGCTTCGCCAGATGGAGGCGGTTCCGCTCTCCACCGGAGAGCACGCCCACCTTCTTCTGCTGATCCGGACCGCGGAAGTTGAACCACGACAGGTAGGCCCGCCCGTTCACCTCGGCCCGGCCGAACTGCAGCACGTCGGCCCCTCCGGTCACCTCTTCGTAGACCGAGTTGTTCGGGTTCAGCGCCTCTCGACTCTGGTCCACGTAGGCCAGCTTCACGGTCTCACCGACGTCCAGGCGCCCGCCGTCGGGTTGCTCCTCCCCCGTGATCATGCGGAAGAGGGTCGTCTTTCCGGCGCCGTTCGCACCGATGATGCCCACGATCGCAGCGGGCGGCACGTCGAAGGTGAGGTCCTCGATCAGCAGCTTGTCCCCGTA
>JAHHMJ010000301.1 GCA_018678395.1 Gemmatimonadota bacterium
GGCGTGGGAGGCGCTCGACACCGGCTGAACCCAGACGGAGGCGCAGCGGTCCGAGCGCGCGCGCCCCCGCGCCTCTCCTAGCCCCCCGTCCCGACGTCCCCCGTCCCGACGCCCGTCCCGACGCCCCCCGTCCCGACGACCCCTCCCGGACCCGAACCAGACGGTGGGGCGTTCGCTCCCATGGGCCGGGCGATGTCGATGCTGACGGGGGCGCTCCACTGGGTCAGCGCGTCTCGCAGACGGTAGGTGATCCGCACGCCCGTGTTCTCCGGGACCTGGAAGGCGACGCAGAGATCGAAGGTCAGCGTGCCCGAGAATCCGTCGCCCGAGGTGTCCGTGTCCAACTGAAGTCCCCCGGAGAAGCCGGCGGGGAGGAACTGCCAATCGAACGCGAGCGGTGTGCCCTGAAGGCGCCCGCCGGAGACGGGCACGTCTCCGTTCGGATCGTCGTAGTCCAGCGAGATGTCGAAGCGGCTTCCGGAATTCGCGCACGTGGCGTCGTTGAGCAGGCGAAGGGACGCCGACAGCGCGCTGAGCGTCGGCGCGACCGGCGGTTCGACGGTGAGCGCCACGACTACGGACCGGGGCGAGTTGGAAGCCTCGGGATCGGAAACGGTCACCGTGCCCGCGTAGGCGCCGGCACGCAACGCGGTGCTCGACACCGCGAGGGTCAAGGGGACTGCCGTGGCGCCGGGGTCCAGCGCGCCGGAGGTCGGCGACACCGTGAGCCACGACGCATCGCTGCTTGCGGTCCACGCGAGGGGTAGACCGCCGGGGTTGGTGAGGAGGATCGTCTCGTCGGGAGGACTCACGCCGCTGGGCGTGCTGAGCGAGACCGAGGTACGGTCGAGGGCGATCGCGGCCCGTTCCAGGAGCTCGAGGGTCACATCGACGGTCTGCGGTGAGTCGATGGCGTCTGGATCGGCGACGGTGATCTGCCCCTGGTAGGTCCCCGGGGTGCCGGGAAGGCTCACCACATCGACGCTGAGGTCGTCGGAGCCCCCGGGGCCCACCGCGCCGGACGACGGGCCGAAGCTCAGCCAGTTCACGTCGGCGCTCGCAGTCCACGCCAGGACTCCCGCACCGGCGTTGCTCACGGTCAGGTTGTCGCCTTCCGGAAGAGTGCCGACCACCGCCGTGAAGTCCAGGGTGGACGGCGTCACCACGAGCCGCGGTGCGGCGCGGAACGTGATGTCCACGAGTACCGTACCTACGGGTCCGGGAAACCCGGCGGCCGAGATGGTAATCGACGCCGAATAGGACCCGGGGTTCAGGCCCGAGGTGTCGATGTCGACGGCCACGTCCTGGGGTTGTCCTCCGGTCACCTCGCCGCTCGCGACGGGCAGGGTCAGCCAATTCGCCCCCGGGCTGACGGAGGCGCTCCACGCCAGACGGTCGGCCCCCGCGTATCGAATGCGAAAGGAACTCGACGATTGCTCGTCCTGCCGAGGGTTCAGTCGCAGCGACTGCGGCTCGAACTCCGGCCGGGGCCGCACGAAGTCCAGCGTCTGAACGGGAAGCCGGTTCGCTTGGCCCGCACAGACCTCCTGCTCCGGCTCGGCGCTGTACCAGACCTGACTCGACGCGCTCAGTTCGATGAGGACGGACAGGACCTCACAGCGCGCCTCCAGCAGCAGCGAGAACTCGCCGGTGACCTGGGCCTCGCCCTGGACGACCGATCCCAGCTCTTCCGCGAGGATCTCGCCACCGGCCCGCGAGATGGTCACGCGCCACGAGTCCACCCTCGATGCGGGTGCGGACTGGTCGGCGGCGACCGTAGCCGAGACGGACAACCGGGTCGCCAAGGTCGAGGCCGGCGCCATCACCCCGTCGCACGCCGCGGCGATGACCAGCGCGAGGCCGACCCACGCCCGTGCGATCCGTGATGCCGGGGGCGGTCGTGTGGTCTGCCGTGAAGGCTGGTTCCTCATGTCGTGTCTCCGTCCGGAGCGGTCATTCTCGATTCCGATGTCAGCGTAGAACGGCCAGGTGCACGCCGGCCCGGAGTCCTCGGACGCCGACGGTCGATCCGACGCCGTCGCCGACGTTCCCGAACAGCCCGTTGGCCTCGAACACGAGCCCGAGTCCGGACCCGATGGCGACCCGCAGATCCGAGCCGAGCCGGAGCGTCGATCCGGCAGGGTCCAGAGACCCGGTCGTTTCGGCGTCCGCGAGGGCCTCGCGGAGGTTCCGGTATTCCACCCGAGGCACCAGGTGGAGCGCGCCTCCGAGTCGGAATTCCATGCGCCCACCCACCGCGAAGAGGTTCCCCCTGGG
The DNA here is from genome assembly GCA_018678395.1 of Gemmatimonadota bacterium. Lineage (GTDB taxonomy): Bacteria > Gemmatimonadota > Gemmatimonadetes > Longimicrobiales > Gaopeijiaceae > Gaopeijia. The sequence goes on from JAHHMJ010000301.1 coordinate 2,278, forward strand.
CATTCGCACGGGCCCCAGCGAAGTCGCCTCGACCTGAGGCGCCGACCGGTACGAGTCCATCACGTAGACGGTCAGGCTCCCGGAGTCCGTCCCATGATTGACCGAGACGTAGCCGTGCACCGTGCGGCCCGCCGTACCCACGGCGTCGTCGTCGAACGAGTCCTCGCCGCGCAGGCCCAGCACCGTCGTTGCGCGGAGGTAGGTGCGGGGTCCGACCGGACCTTCGACTCCGGCTCGGAATCGCCATTGGCCGCCTGGCTTCCACTGCTCGTTCTGGCCGGGGACCGGGGCGTACGCGACCGCGTGCACGTACGTGGCTCCCAACCCGAGCGCCATGTCGTCCCAGGGCACCGCGCCCACGAAGCCGACGCCGGCCTGGCCGCCCGATCCCAGGTTCGGCACGGCGTAGCCGATGGCCCGATTGACGAGCGCGCCCGCGACGTCGAGTTCGTCGACCTCGAGAGCTTCGGTGCCCGTCGGGACGACGCCACTGATCAGCAGGGTCAGGCGCTCCGGGATCAGAGTCACGAGCAGGCGAGTCTCGGTATCGACAGGTCCGCGGATCTCGGCCTCCGGGGCGTCACCATCGGCAGGGGTTAGGCGCGCCC
>JAHHMJ010000160.1 GCA_018678395.1 Gemmatimonadota bacterium
GTGCATGGGAACCCGGTGTTGAACACCGTCTACTGGACCGAGGACCGTTCCGACGCCTTCTGCCTCAAAATGGCGTCGCACCTCGGGGCGAAAGCGGGGGACGCGGTCGCCTTCGGACACACCCACAAGCCGTGGCACCGGCAGGTCGACGGCATCCACTTCGTCAACACCGGCTCCGTGGGGCGACCCAAGGACGGCGACTGGAGAGCCGGCTACGTGACGGTCGCCATGGATGGCGCGTCGGTGGCCGTCGAGTTCACGCGCGTCGAGTACGATCTGGCGCGAGCGGCTGAAGCGGTACGGGCCAGCACGCTCCCGGACGAGTTCGCGGAGTACCTCGAGACGGGAGGGCGGCTTTCGCGACCGGTCGAGGAGTGATGCGGCGAGCGTGGTCCCGACGAGAGCCGTGACGCCGTGTTCGGGGCGTGCGGCGACACCCGGACCACGCTACCATCTTCGCCTCTTTCCGATGCCTCGGTCCCGTCCACCCCGACCCCTTCGGCAACGCTCCATGTCCGTACACGAATCGTCCAGGGGCTGGCTCTCACACGCCGTGGGATGCCTGCTGCTACTCGTCGCGTTGCCGGCACCCGCCGCGGCCCAGTACGGCTTTCTGGGGTCGCTCGGCAACCGCTTCTCGGATCTGTCCTTCTTCGCCGAGCTCGGGCGGCTCGATTCGGACGACGCGGGCATCGTGGGCGACGGGGTAAGGGTCTTCGGGATGGAGATCCTCTTCACCGTGGGAACGGTCGAGCGCCAGGTCGCGCCGGCGCGGGTGCCCGACGACTCGGTTCGGCTCGTGTGGCGGGAGAGCCGCGTGGAACGAACGTCGGAAGGAGTCGACACGGTCGACATCTACGACGTGGTCCGGGTGCAGTCCCCGGCCCGTATGGAAACGGTGTGGTCGTTCGAGCTGGGGCTGGGCTACGGTCAGTTGACGGGCTTCGACACGGCGGCCGAAGGGCTCGAACTCAAGGGCGCCGTCCGGAATCTCCCGGCGGTATCGCTCTACGCGAGCTATGAGAACTTCGGTACCTACTTCGGCGTTCGCTCCGGCCTGATGGAGTTCTCCGGCCTGCAACTCGTCGACGGGGACGGGGGCTCGTGGAAGGGGTCCGGGAAGAGCTTCCTGACCGGTCTCCTGGTGGGACAGGCGTGGAGTGTGGCCGAACTCAACTTCTTCGTCGAGGCCGGCTACACGATCCGCGATTTCCCGAGTGTGGAGTGGAGCGGGTCCCCGCCCCCGGAGGCCCCCCGCGCAATCGACGTGAGCGGGTGGTCGCTGGGGACGGGGATCCAGTTCGGGATCGGCAACTAGCCGCCGAGCTTCTGCGCTCCCGGGCCTACGCGGCTTCGGGCCCGCCGAATCCCGGCGGCGTCTCCTCGAAGAAGTGGTGCAGGTCGCGTTGCGGGAACGGGATCTCGCAACCGGCCGCCTCCAGTCGCTCCTTGAGCGCCTTGGTCAGGTCGAAGCGGGCACCCCAGTAGTCCTCGCCGTCGACCCAGGGCCGCACCACGATGTTGACGCTCGAGTCGCCGAGTTCGCTCACCGCGACCTGCGGAGCGGGATCGGCCAGGACCCGGTCGTCTTCACCGAGCACCGTGCGGATCGTCTCGATCGCGAGATTCAGATCGTCGCCGTAGCCCACACCCATGACCAGATCGATCCGCCGCGTCGGGTTGGCCGAGAAGTTCTTGATGGTGCTGCCCGAAACGGTCGTGTTCGGAACGATGATGCGAACGTTGTCGGGCGTGTGGATCGTCGTCGTGAAGATGCCGATCTCCTGTACGACCCCCTTGACGCCCCCGGCCTCGACGAGGTCCCCGACCTTGAAGGGCCGGAAGGTCAGGAGCATGATCCCGGACGAGAAGTTGGACAGGGTGCCCTGGAAGGCGAGGGCGATCGCGAGGCCCGCTGCACCGATCACCGCGATGAACGACGTGACCGGGATTCCGACCAGACCGGCGGCCGAGATCAGGACGAACGTCATGATCGCGATGAAGGCCAGGTTCGCCAGGAAGGGGACGAGGGTCGCGTCGAAGTCGGCTCGCGTGAGACCCTTGCGCGCGATCGATCGGAGCCACCCGGCGACGATGCGTCCGAGCATGACCACCGCGAGGGCGCCGAGGACCTTGAGGCCCCACTGGGTGGCGAGGTCCGTAATCGTCGGCATGATTACGCCCAGGTCGAAACCGTCCATCGAGTGCTCCTTGAAAGGCAGGAATGAGGGGATCGTGATGTGTTTCACCGGACCGAGGCCGGCGTTCCGAACCGTCAGAAGAGAGCCGAGAGATCGGCGAGCATCAGGAAGTGGTCGCGGGCGGCGCGACGACGCAGCGCGGTGGTCGCACCATCCAGCGTGAAGAGGACTCGAATGCGTCCCTCCCGCCCGAAGCCGTAGCGGGTCGCGCGCATATGGGCGTCGAGCCGGGTCGCATCGTCCACCGTCGCCGCTCGTCCCAACACGCACGCGCCGTACACGGCTGCGCCGTTTCGGAGCGTGCCGGCGACGTCCAGATCGTACCCCTCTCCCCAGAGCGCCCCGAGCCGCCGGGCGGGAACCGGAAAGGGGCCAGGGCTTTCTGCGATGGCCTCCCGGACGAGCGAGGGGATGCGACGGTGGACGGACGACTCTGCCTCGACGCTCAGCCCCGAGTCCCACAGCGAGCGCGGCGCGCGCCCCGAGAGGAGCTCGCCGAGTGCCGGCTCCGCGACGGCGTGCCAGAAGCCGACCAGCGGATCGACGATCGCATACCGTCGTTTGCGGGACTTCGGGGAGGCGTCCAACGAGGCTCGCTTCCGGATCCAGCCGGCCGACTCGAGGGTGGAGAGGTAGGGGGCGATCTGGTTCCCCTCCGTGAATGCAGGCGTGGCCCCGCGTATCTCGCCCCAGTCCTGCGCGCCGTCGGCCAGGGCGGCGAGAATGGCGCTGTACCGATCGGGCTTCTTGACGACCTCCCGAAGACGACGAGGCACCCAGCCGTGCAGCGGCCCCTCGGGGTCGACCACCAGACCGAGCAGGTTGGCCACCCACCCCGAGCGGCGGTCGACGGAGCGCAGCGCTGCGGGCCACCGTCCCAGGCATGCATGCAGATAGAGACGGTCCCGCGGACGCCAGTGCGGGAGGTGCTGCGCGACCTCGTCGAATCGCACGGGCCCGACCTCGAGGGTCTCCGAATCGACTCGGGGTGTCCCGGGGAACTCGCCGGGCACCTCGCCGCGGATCCGGTCCACGGCACCCGGATCGGCCCTCGCGAGCACGAGGTGGAGCGGCAGCCCGCCTCGGCGCGCGCCGGCCCACAGTCTCGAGAAGGCCTCTCCGGCGGCCGGAGTCGCAGCGAGCAGATCCGCGACGTCGTCGAGGGCGACGATCCAGGGGCGACGGGTTCGCGCGAGATCGTCGAGAAGAGCATCGACCAGGCCGATCCAGTCGGGTGACGGGGCCACGATTCCGGCGCGGGCGAGACCCTCGCGAGCCTGGAAGAGGAGCCGTTCCGAGCGGCCCGCCGCGCCGGCGATGGCCCAGACACGCGGACCCGTGGGCGCCTCGCGCCCCCGGCGAAGGCAATCCCGCAGCGCCCTCGAAACGCCGCTTCCCCGTGGCCCGCTCACCCGCAGCAGGGCGGGAGCGGGTCGCTCCAGGGCCGCCGTGAAGGCTGCGTCGAGGGAGGAACGAACGATCGTGGCCATGCAAATGAAAGAAGTAACTTAGCCTAATCAAAGCAATGCTATTGTCGTGGGATGCGGACTTGAGCCGGCGCGCCTGCGGGCCGAGCTTCTCCGGCATGACTCCGACCCCACCCGCACGTCGCACCCCTGGAGGCCGCGCATGACCCGCACAACCCCCCCCCGACGATTCGACTCTCTCGCGGCTGTGAAGGCATCGCCTGCCCGCGCGAACGGCGCGAAGCAGCGAGTCGATCTCGAGGAGGCCTTCGGGAGCAACGTGTTCAGCCTGGCCACGATGCAGGCCCGCCTTCCCAAGCCCGTGTACAAGGCTCTGCTGCAGACGATCGAGCAGCACACGTCGCTCGATCCGTCGGTCGCCGACGCCGTTGCCGTGGCGATGAAGGACTGGGCGCTCGAGAGGGGCGCGACGCACTTCACCCACTGGTTCCAGCCGCTCACCGGCGCCACCGCGGAGAAGCACGACTCCTTCCTTTCGCCCACGGGCGACGGGCGGGCGATTGCCGAGTTCAGTGGAGCCGCCCTGGTTCAGGGTGAGCCCGACGCCTCGTCGTTCCCCTCGGGTGGTCTGCGCGCCACCTTCGAAGCGCGCGGGTACACGGCGTGGGATCCGACCTCGCCGGCGTTTCTCATGGAGAGCCCGGGCGGCGCCTATCTGTGCATTCCCACGGCCTTCGCGTCGTGGACCGGTGACGCACTCGACAAGAAGACGCCTCTGCTGCGTTCGATCCAGGCGCTGAACGTTCAGGCTCTGCGAGCGCTCGAACTCTTCGGGACGCCGGCGCGGCGCGTGCGCTCGACGGTCGGGCCCGAGCAGGAGTTCTTCCTCATCGACGAGGAGTTCGCCTACCGCCGCCCCGATCTCCTGACGGCCAAGCGCACCCTGTTCGGCGCCAAGCCGCCGCGGGGTCAGGAGATGGATGACCACTACTTCGGCGCGATTCCGGAGCGCATTCTCGACTGCATGAACGATGTCGAGCTCGAGCTCTACCGGCTCGGTGTGCCGGTGACGACCCGTCACAACGAGGTGGCCCCGGGACAGTACGAGATGGCGCCCATCTACGAGGACGCGAACATCGCCGCGGACCACCAGCAGCTCATGATGTCGACGCTGCAGAGGGTCGCACGCCGCTATGGGCTGCTCTGCCTGTTGCACGAGAAGCCGTTCGCCGGCGTCAACGGGTCGGGGAAGCACCTGAACTGGGCGTGCGGGACCGAGGGCCAGAATCTGCTCGACCCCGGGGACAATCCCCACGACAACATGCAGTTCCTGTTCTTCTGCTCGGCCGTACTGCGGGCGGTGTACCGGCACCAGGACCTGCTTCGTGCCTCGATCGCCCATGCGGGCAACGACCACCGGCTCGGTGCGAATGAAGCCCCGCCGTCGATCATCAGCGTGTTCCTCGGTGATCAGCTCACCGACGTGTTCGAGCAGATCGAGCATGCGGGTGAGGCGTTGTCGTCCAAGGACGGTGGGCTGCTCGGGCTCGGTGTGGACGCCCTTCCGAACCTGCCGCGCCACGCGGGGGACCGGAATCGGACGTCACCCTTCGCCTTCACGGGCAACAAGTTCGAGTTCCGCGCTCTCGGCTCCAGCCAGAGCGTCTCCTTCCCGGCCACGGTTCTCAACACCATCGTCGCCGAGGCCATCGACGAGATGGTCGGCGACCTCGAGTCCCGCATGGGTGGCGGGGCCGATCTGGGCGCCGCCCTCCAGGGTCTGCTTGCCGACGAGGCGAAGGATTTCAAGCCGATCATCTTCAACGGCGACGGCTACAGCGCCGAGTGGGTCGAGGAAGCCGAGCGCCCCGGGCTGTTGAACCTGCGCAGCACCATGGACGCGCTGCCCTCGCTGGTCGACAGCAAGAACATCGAGCTCTTCGAGAAGTACGAAGTGCTCTCGCACCGGGAGCTCGAGAGCCGCTACGAGATCAAGGTCGAGCAGTACTTCATGACCATCAACATCGAGGGCGAGACGGCGGGTGACATGGCCCGCACGATGGTGCTCCCCGCGGCGGTCCGATACCTGTCCGAGCTGCTGCAGTGCGCGGATCGTGCCGACGAGGTGGGCATCAAGGTCAAGGGGATCGAAACGACCGCGGCGGCCGTTGCGGACGCGATCAACCGCCTGGTCGAAAAGCTGGCTGTACTGGACGCGCAGAATGCCGAGCTCGGTGGTGAAGAGGTCGAGAGCAAGGCCGAGCACATGCGGGCCAACATCATTCCCGCGATGGCCGAGGTTCGCGAGGTGGTCGACGAGCTCGAGGACCTGGTCCCGGACGATCTCTGGCCGGTGCCGACCTACCGCGACATGCTCTTCGTGAAGTAGACCTTCGCGCCCACGGGCGGGAGTCGA
>JAHHMJ010000190.1 GCA_018678395.1 Gemmatimonadota bacterium
GGGTAGGAGTGCACCCGCCCCGGCGCCGATCCCGGTCCACTTTCTTCCCATCCCTCGCTCTCGGTCCCCGGACGCGACCACCCCGCACCTTGACCCTCTCCGTGCCTCTCGTCGAGCTTCCGGGACCGCCCCTCCCGAAGCCTCGATCATCACCACGAATCCGTTGAGAGAACACCCATGCGCGACAAAGCCGCCGACCTCGCCGGACCCGGAATCAGCACCTACGAAGAGGTGGCCCGGATCCTGCCGACCGACTACGAGCCGATTCTGCCGCCCATGGAGCGGATGAAGGCCCTCTACGAGGTCAAGCGCTACATCGAGGATGGGCTGGCGGAGGCCCTGAACCTGAACCTGGTCCAGGTCCCCTTGATCGTCAGCAAGGACAGTGGGGTCAACGACATGCTCGATCGGGACGGCTCCCGGACGCCCATCGAGTTCCCCTGCGGACTCGGTCTCGAGAAGCGCATCGAGGCGCAGGTCGTCCAGGCCGCGACCAAGTGGAAGCGCGTCGCCTTGAAGCAGTTCGGATGCAAGCCCGGGGAGGGCATCAACACCGACATGCGGGCCGTCCGCAAGGATTACTTCCTCGATCACGACCACAGCGCCTACGTGGACCAGTGGGACTGGGAACGGGTGATCACGGCCGAGGATCGGAACCTGGAGTACCTCAAGGACGTGGTGCGGAAGATCTGGAAGGTGATCCGGGGCGCGGGTCTGCACGCGCAGCAGCTCTTTCCGGAGCTCGCGAACGACCGGTACCCGCCGATTCCCGAGGAGCTGGAGTTCTTCCACGCGGAAGAGATCCTGGCCATGTACCCGGATCTTCCGCGCAAGGAGCGCGAGACCAGGCTCATCCAGGAGCACCCCGCGGTCTTCATCATCGGAATCGGGTGGGTCCTGGAGGACGGCTATCCCCACGAGATGCGCGCCGCGGACTACGACGACTGGGTCACCGACACCTCGGCCGAGACCGGCAAGCCCACGCACGGCCTCAACGGTGACATCCTGGTCTGGAATCCCGTCACGCGTCGCCGCCACGAGCTGACGTCGATGGGCGTCCGGGTCACGAAGGAGACTCTGGTCCAGCAGATGGAGCTGGCGGGGCTCGAGGACGACCTGGCTCTGCCGTACCACCAGGCCATCCTCAACGACGAGATCCCGTTGTCGATCGGCGGGGGCATCGGCCAGGCCCGGACCTACATGTACCTGCTCCGGACGGCCCACCTCGGCGAGGTGACCGTCTCCGTGTGGCCGCAGCAGCTCAAGGACATCTGCGCGGAGCGCAACATCCACGTGCTGGAGTAGGCGGTCGAGGACCCGCCGCTCCCCGCACCGCGACTACTCGGCCTCGAAGCCCTGCCTCGCGTGCGAGCCGTCGCAGAACGGCTTGTTCGCCGAGTGGCCGCAGCGGCAGAGCGCCCCGCGGGCGCCGGAGCACGCTGAACCGTCCGCGGACTGGATCTCGACCGGACCTCGCATCAGGAGCGGACCGTTCCTGGCGAGCGTGATCTCGAGCACCCCGGCGTCGTCGTCTTCGGCGTCCCTCAGCTGGTTGTCGATGACGACCCCCCCATCGCTGAACCCCGCCTCGGCGTGCGCGTTGTCGCAGAACGGCTTGTTCCGGGATTGCCCGCACCGGCACAGGGCCATGCGGGTCTCTTCGATGGTTTCGCCGCTCGGGAGCGTCAATCGGACTCGGCCGGACACGTAGACGGGGCCGTCCGGCGAGATCCGAACCGTGTTGCCGGCGGGTGGAGCCTCGGCAGGGCCTCCGTCCTTCCGGCGGTACTGCAGCGCCCCGGTCGGACACCGCTCGATGACGCGGGCCAGCTCGTCCGCGGCCGCGCCTCCCGGCTCGATCCATGGACGCTTGTCGGGATCGAAGACGGACGGTAGGCCGTGCACGCACTCCGCCGCATGGATGCAGCGCTTCAGGTCGTAGTCGACCACGATGGCATCGGACTCGTACGATCGAACCTTCGGGGCCATGACAGAACTCCATCGTGCACGCGGGTAGGGACGGCTGAGTGGATGACGAGTGTAGCCCCGGAGAGAAGCGCACGGTTCCCGGCACGGTGGTCAGTCTCGCGTGTAGTGGACCGACCGCCCGAAACTCGCCGGGCGGACGGCCGCTCGCCTCACGACCACCCACTCCACACTCCCATGGGAATAGGCTCTCGCCACCTCGCCCTGCTGCTCGCCATCGTCGCGGCGGCCTGCGGCGGCCCCGGTCAGCCCTCGAACGCATCGCTCCCGGCGGGTGGTGGGTCCGCTCTCGAGACGAGCACGGACTACGTCGAGGGCCAGGCGAGCGTCGACGGCATCGGCAAGTTCTACATGGGCCGAGAGATCTCGCTCGTCATGGGCCATCTCGGGGCCGGCTGGCTCGAGCGGGAGACGCGGGTGCAGGAAGAGCGGACCGACCTGCTCCTGGGCTTTCTCTTCTCGCAGGACGCGCGGGTGGTGGCCGACATCGGCGTGGGCACCGGCTACTTCGCGCTTCCCTGGGCGCAGCGACTGGCGGACGGGCGGGTGCTGGGGGTCGATATCCAGCCGGAGATGCTCGAGATCCTCACCGCCCGAGCCGAGCAGGCCGGCCTCGCGAACGTGGAGCCGATCCTCGGCGCGATCGACGATCCGAAGCTGCCGGCGGGCGAGGTCGACGTCGTCCTGATCGTCGACGCCTATCACGAATTCTCGCACCCCCGCGAGATGATGGCCGGGATCGTGCGCGGCCTGCGCGTCGGTGGCCGACTCGTGCTCGTCGAATATCGGGGCGAAGATCCCTTCGTCCCCATCAAGGAACTGCACAAGATGACCCAGGCGCAGGCCATTCGTGAGGTCGAGGCCTCGGGCCTGCGGTGGGTCGAGACTGCGGAATTCCTCCCGCAGCAGCACGTCATGGTCTTCGAGAAGCCCGAGTCCGACGTGGGCCGCTCCGACCCCTGATTCGCCCGGTGTGAGCCGGGCCTCGGTCAGCCGACGTCGTTCTTCAGCGCCTTCACCGCCAGGGGCGTCGCCACCGCCGCCGTGGCCATCGCAGCTGCCGTCACGGCTGCACCGCGAGTCTTCAGGATCGACTTCGCCCCACGGAGGGCGAGCAGGTTCTTCGGTCCCTTGATCGGATGCCGAAGCAGGTAGGTGAGCTTCGGCGCCTTGATCATGCCCAGGAGTGTCGCGAAGCGTCCCATGGTCTTCGCCTTCTTCATGATGCCCTCGGGTTGAGATGCGCATCATCCATGTGCCTATCTCATTACACCGCAGTACCTTGTGCGGTTCCACGCGGTGTTCGCAGACGATCGGACTCAGGGGGCTTGCGGGCTGGAGATCGTCCCGGATTCAGAACGAGTACAGCACCGACATCTGGACGCGGCTGCTGGTCGCCTCGACGAGACCCACGTACGACGTCTGCCAATACGAGTACTCCAGGCCCACGGACAGACCTCCACCGAAGTCGTGGATCACGTTGCCCCACGTGGTGGAGTTGCGCCGGCGCGAGCCCTGGGCGAGGTCGTCGTCGTCCGGATCGTCGATGCCGAAGCCGCCATGTGCGCGCGTCGCGCCGTCGCCGAGACCGATCTGAGCCCAGCCTCCGGTCGCCGACACCCCGATCGCGCTGTCGGGCCCGATCGTGATACCCTCGCCGATGCCTCCGAAGTAGTCGTCGAGGTTGGACCCCGTCCACATCTCTCCGCTGACGCGGACTGCACCGAAGTCGGCCTCCAGGTACCCGCCCCACGACGACGACGCGATGTCGATCGAGCTGCCGGTGAACTCGTCACCCAGGTTCTCGCGACCCCGGTGCGCGTACGCTCCGAGCGAGATCGAGTGCCCGCCCGGAGAGAAGCGGAGTCCTGCGAGGCCCTCCACGGTCGGCACGCCCGAAGCCGTGCCGGTGTCGCCAGGATCGTCGCCGCCGAAGTCGTCGCCGATCGTGCGGGCGGCGGCCGCGCGCAGATCCAGGATCACGCTGCCGAGTTTCTGCACGCGCGATACGCGCACCTGAGGTCTGCGGTAGCCGATGTTTCCGGCCCACCACGCGACCGTGTAGTTGAGCGTCGTGGGGACGAGCGGCGAAATCACGTCGGCCGTCTGGCCCGCGAGAATCTCCCAACCGGACGGCCAGACGATGTTCACCCAGGCCTGGCGGACCTGCAGGCCATTCTTGTTTTCGGCCGCTCCGGCGTAGAAATCGGCTTCCCAGAGCCCGGAGAGCTGCGCATTCCCGGCCTCGCTCCGTACGCGGAAACCCAGACGCGTCTGGCGCGCGGTCAGGTTCAAGCTCGCGTGGGGGTCCTCGATGTCCGGAGAGACGACCCAACGGGCGAAGTTGCCGGTATTCACGAGCGCCTCGTCCCACGACGCGTCCAGCTTGACGTACCCGTACCAGGCGAGTTCGGGCGACGACTCCGATTGCGCCCGGGCGGCATGCGGGCCGCCGACGAGGGTGAGCCCGGCCACCACGAGACACACGGCGACGCGACGCATGAATACCCCCTTCAGCGGGGTCTACCGAGGCGGAGCTGCCTGACGAAGCCATGCACGCCGAACGGCTTCTCGGCCTCGTCGTGGTGGGGCGCCCGCAGCGCCCAGCCCGCGCTCGTACCCGCCAGGCACGCGACGCCACAGATGGTGAACGCGAGGGGGAAGTTGCCGAGGTCGCCGAGCCAACCGCCGAGGATCGGGAAGACGATCCCGCCGGCCCCGTAGGCCAGGAAGACCCAGGGGTAGTTGGCGCCCACCGACTCGTTGCCGAAGGCGTCCGCGGTGATGGACGGGAAGATCGCGAAGGCCCCGCCGTAGTTGAACCCGATCAGGGCGGCGGCGAGGTAGAGCAGCTCCGTCGTGCCCGCCATCTGCGTGAACAGCAGGAAGAGGACACCCTGGGACGCCGTGTTCACGATCACCGAGCGTCGCCGCCCGAGGAGGTCGCTGAGTTCCCCCCACGCGATGCGCCCCACGCCGTTGGCGAGGGAGAAGAACACCGCCATCGCGGTGCCGGCGATGGCACTGGCTTCGACGGCGTCGATTCCGTTCGCCGTGAGTGCCTGGATCGGGTAGAGCTTCATGAGCCCGATGGCCATGAGACCGGCGCCCGCGGTGACGAAGAACGCGACGGAGATCAGGTGGAACTGCGGGGTGCGGAGCATCTCGACCGAGGTGTACTCCTCGCCCCCGGAGCCTGCGGTCTCCGGAGGGGTGAAGCCCTCGGGAAGCCAACCCACGGGCGGCATCGTCATGAAGATGGCTCCGGCGAGCACCAGGACGGCGAACGCACCGCCGTAGATCATGAACGTCGAGCCGATGCCCACGGTCTCGATCAGGTTGCCCCACGCTCCGGCGAGCTTCACCCAGCCCATGGCGCCGAAGCCGAATCCTGCGACCGCGACGCCCGTGATGAGGCCCTTGTGGTCCGGGAACCAGCGCATGCCGACGGCGATGGGGACCACATATCCGAGACCGGTGCCCGCTCCGCCGATCAGGCCGATGCCGACGAGCACGAGCCAGAAATTCGTCCCGCCGTCGAACCCGGCGACCACGTAGCCGGCGCCGAGGACGAGGCCACCGAGTACGGCGAGGCGTCGGGGACCCCAGGTGGGCAGGCGCTTGCCGGCAAACACCATGACGAGCGCGAACATCGCGAGCCCGACCGCGAACACGACCTGGGTCTGGAGGTTGCTCCACCCCGCCTCGGTGAGGCCGGGTGTGAATACGGACCACGCGTAGAGGGCTCCGAGGCATAGTTGGATGAGGATGGCGCCTGCTATGACCGGCCAGCGGGTGGTACCCATGGCGTCTTGCGTCCTGGTTGGGATGTGAGTCCACGCACGATCGGCGTTGCGCCGAGAGGGGAGCGCACCCCTGTCACCGTCGCGCGGACACGCGAGGTCCACCACGCCCGCATGAGGACTCCGGTGGACCCTACACAGGGAAAGCTGGAGTCAGGGAGCGAGGCCGTCCAGATCCTCCGGGAGCCGGCGTTCGACTCGCCGGGATATCGTGCCTCCGGAGTCCCTACAGC
>JAHHMJ010000287.1 GCA_018678395.1 Gemmatimonadota bacterium
TGTTCGAACTGCGCGAAGCGCGTCCGGGATCGTCGTCCGGTCGTCGGCGATCAGCAGCGAGTCCGCCTGCAGGTCGAGAAGCACTGCGCTGAGGAGGACCGCTTCGCGCTGTCGATCCTCGACGTCCTGCCGCCAGTCGTCGACCACCAGTGCGATCAGGACACCGAACACGATGATTGCGAGCTCGGCCACGCCCCGGGCGAGCGACCCGGACGAGAAGAGGGAGGGTCGGGCCATGTCCGGCGGGAGGGTTGGTGTGACGGAGCCTGCTGCGAGCAGCCGCAAGCTGCGCCACACTCCCCCGGTCTGCAAACGAGCGGTCGCCTCCCCTCGACCTCGTCGCCACCGGGATGCTTCTCGCTTGTACCTGGAAGACCCGTACCGGCGCTCGAGGACTTCGCTCGGCCGGTCGCCCGCCGAGACTCCTCAGGCGTGGGACCGAACGACCCTTCAGTGGAGTGCACGACCATGACCGGCGGTTCAAGCACACGGGCTTCTGGGGACGGCGCCTTGCGGATGATCATCTTCGCGCTCGGCGTACCGCTTGCAGCCCTCGAGGTGATCCTGCTTCACTCCGTGCTCACGGGTGACCTCGCGGGAGGTGCACTCCAGGGCGTCGTGATCCTGGGAATCGCGGTGTATGCGCTCGCGACGCGTGCCCGGGGCCCCTCGGCACGCCGCCAGCTTCTCGCTCGGACCGCCGTGCTGGTCTCGGCCGTGGCGATGTTCGCGACGGTCTTGTTGTACGTTCGGCTCACCCAGGCGCAGGGCGGTGGGGCCGACACCGGCGCCGTCTTCGAGACGGCCGCGTTCGTGACCTTCCAGCTCGGTTGGGCGGTGACGTTCTGGATGTCGGAGGTGAAAGGACGTTCGGACCAGGGCCGCCTCGTTCCGGCCGCGATCGGGACGGTCCTCTTCATCGGGGGCGGTGTGTTGATGGCGACCGGCACCGCGAGCGCCCGGCTCGACCTCGCCGCGGAGTCGGATCCGGGCACGGTGGTCTACGAGATGTTCGCCACCCCGGAGGATTGGGGCTCAGCCGTCGAGACCGCGCGCGCCGGGGACGACAGCGGGTCGTCGTTCGCCCACTTCCACACCGGGGGCGAGCCACTCCTCGGCTTGAGCTTCGGCACCCGCGAGTGGTTCGGACGGGTACGCATCGACGGCGAGATCATGGGGATCTTCGAGGGGGAGCCGGCGCCTGCGGCACAGCACGTTCTTCAGGGTGAGCCCGGGTACGTGGTGACGGCCGTCGAGGTGCAGGCGGACGACCACGTCAACGCCGTCCGGGTCCAGTTCGCGCTGTACGACGGTGTCTACGCGTCCCCGTTCGAGCGGTACTGGAGTCCCTGGGTCGGAAGTCACGTCCGCAACGGCGCGACGACTCGTCTGGGAGGCGCCGATGCCGCGACAGTGGTGGGGCTGCGGGGCTCCAGTGGCTTGGTGCTGAACTCGCTCAGCCTGCTGACCAACGGAGGGTAGCGGGAGTCTCTCGAGGCGACCTGCGACATCTTCGCTTCGAGACGCACTTCGATCTCGTCGCAGTCGGCCGTGCTGTGCACGGGCGGCGCAAAGGCGGTTCGGTCCGCGTATCGCGGCGCCGGGTCGATCACGGCGAGCGTCTCGGTCACGAGTTCTTCGCTCATCAGGCCTGCTGTCGCCCCCACCGCTTCAACACCTTCTGCGCGAAGCGGTAGTGACTCGCCGTATTCGCACCGAGGTAGGTCACCAAGGCGTTCTTGCGGGTCCATCCGAACCGGCCGGGCTCGAGAAGGTCTTGTGGGGACGACTGCCGCGCCAGTTCGAGGACTTCCGCGTGCGACGCGTCGAACGCCTTCAGCAGGTCGTCCGTTGCGCGACCCCGGTGCTCCTTCCAGATGTCCCGATTCAATCTGGGGGTCTCATTCCACTTGTATCCGGAGGCGGGCAACTCGGGGCTCTCCCCTCGAACTCCGGCGTGGTACCACCCGAGGAAGAGGCCATGCCACGCGCTCAGGTGCGCGATCAGGTCGTTGATGGACCAGTCGTCGCCCCAGACCCCTGCCTCGTCGTAGTGCTCCCGAGGGATCGCGGCCAGCGACTGCTGCAGCGATGAGAACTGCTCTTCGATGTCACGGATGAGGTCCGACTTCGTGGAGTATCTCATGATGTCTCGATCTCCGGTCGATGAGACGTCGCTTCCTGGCTGCGGCGAGGAGGGTGGAGGGGCCGTTCGGACAGGTCCAGCACGACCCTTCCCGAAACGGACCGGCGCTCCACGGCCTCGTGCGCCTCGGCGATGCCTTCGAGTGGGTAGCTCGCGTCGATCGAGTAGGCCGTCCAACCCGCTTCGAGTGCGGCGGACAAGGCCCTCGCAGCCGCGGCCTTGCGAGATGCTGCTGCTGACCTCCCGATCGTCCGGAGCCGTT
>JAHHMJ010000280.1 GCA_018678395.1 Gemmatimonadota bacterium
GTTCAGGGCCTGCGGAGGCGGGCGTAGACATCGCCCGACGAGGCACCGTCGGCGCCCCCGTCGAACCAGATCTCGAGATCGGCTCCGGCCCGCCACCGATCGAAGACGAAGCGCCGCCGCTCACCGAGAACCACGTTGTACTCGTAGGACCCCAGTTCCGCCAGTCGAGCCACGCACGAACGGGTGACCTCGAACGTGCCGGTCACGAACTCGACGGAGAGCGCGGGCACCGGTCGGCTCAGGCCGGCGAGCACCTCGGCCTCGTGGCCTTCGACGTCGATCTTGCAGAAGCGGGGGACCCCGTAGGTCTCGATCAGGAGATCGAGCGTCGTCACCGGCACCTCGACCGCGGCGTCCCAACGAACACCGGCGAAGCTGGGGTTCCGGTCGCTCAACTCCCGGCGCCAGTCGTCGGCCAGCGTCGACACGGTCGGATGGGCGCTCGACACCGCCAGCGTCGCGGTTCCGACCGCCCGGCCCACCGCCTCCTCGAGGATCGTGACCCCGGGATGCCGCCCGACCCTTCGCCGTAGCCAGGGGAGCACGGCCGGCTGAGGCTCCAGCGCGATCACCCGCGCGCCGAGCGTGGCGAAGGCGGCCGTGCGATCGCCCACGTGGGCACCGACGTCGAAGACCAGATCACCGGGGCCCACGAACTCGCCGTAGAGACGACGGAGCCCGCGCTGGCGTCCCGGGCGCCAGTAGACAGCGAGCGAACGAGCGACGCCGAGCCACCCGCGCATCACGATCCGGCCTCCCGCTCTCCGGGCCCCCGTCCCTCCCCGGGGCGCGAGACCGGAGGCGAGCCCGAGCGGGGTGCCCGCGGCGGCCACATCCGTCCGGGCACCCCGTCCCGCACCACCCACGCGTGGCGGGCGACGGCCCCGACGTGCAGGGCGACGACCGCCACCAGCAGGTACCCGGCAAAGCTGTGCAGCACCGAGAG
This sequence comes from Gemmatimonadota bacterium, assembly GCA_018678395.1. Taxonomy (GTDB): domain Bacteria; phylum Gemmatimonadota; class Gemmatimonadetes; order Longimicrobiales; family Gaopeijiaceae; genus Gaopeijia. The sequence goes on from JAHHMJ010000280.1 coordinate 947, forward strand.
CGTCACGGCGAGGCCCGGCATCTCGGGGAGCAGCGGCGGTACACCCACGACATCGAGCAACTCGATCGGGAATCCGCCGGCAACGGTGCGGGCATAGCCGCTGAGCCCCATGAAGAGCAGCAGCCCGTAGAGCAGAGCGTGCGTCCCGGCCGCCCAGCGGCGCTCCAGCGGCGCGACCGTCTCCGGCAATGGATCGACCGGCGGCGACCCCGCCTTCCAGATCAGGCGGACCACGACCAGGAGAAGCACGATCACTCCCCCGCCCTTGTGGAGCACGTAGAGCGCGCTGGATGCGGAGCGGAACCCCTCGCCCGTCATGGCGATGCCCGCGGGCAGGATGACCGCCAGCCCGACGACCGTGGCCCAGTGCAGGACGCGGGCCGCCGTCCCGTGCCCGCGGCCCGCATCGGGTCTCGCGGCCTCCGTTCGGTCTGTCGTCACGGGCGCCTGCGTGGACTCGAGATCCCGCCGTCGGGCGCATCGGCGGCGACGGAGGACGGGCCCTGCCTATTGCGGGATGCCCGGCGCGTCGGCGTGGCGGGCGGAGGCGATGCGAAGGCGTCGAGGAACCAGGGCCGGAAGGCGTCCATCCGGCGGGGGGCGGTCTCCAGCGGCGGCCACGCGCCCTCGGTGAAGCCCCAGTCGATGAATGGGGCCAGCAGAGCGGGGTCGGAAGCGATCACGTGCACGGGAACCGACCGATCCGCGTCCTCACCGGTGATCAGCGGCGCCGGCTGGTGGTCGCCGAGCGCGATCAGGAGCACGTCGTCGGACACGTAGCGCGCCGCCCATGCCGCCATCGCGTCGACCGCATACGCCACGGACCGCGCATAGTGCTCGCGTACGCGATCCCCGTCCTTCCAGAGGGACTCCGGAGCCTCGCCGGCCCCCGCCCACCGTTGAAAGACCGCCCCGTCGCCGATCGAGTCCCAGTCGTCGAGCACCTCGAGGATCGGGGTCCACGGCGCGTGGCTGCTGATCAGGCCGAGTTCGGCGAAGAGCGGGCGCGGATCATCCGAGCGACGGATGCGATTCTCCAGGAAGGACCAGGTGAACTGGTCCGGCATCGTCACCCAGTTCAACGGCGGACCCGCGTAGTCGATGTCGGCGTGGGCGAAGATCTGCTCGTATCCGAAGCGCTCGCCCTCCGGCCACGCGAGTGTGATCGCCGGCATCAGCGCGGCGGTGCGGTACCCGGCGGATTCGAAGTCGTCGACCAGCGTCGTGCGGCGGCTGGCGAGCAGGAGATCGTACCGCATCTGGTTGTCCAGCCAGAGCCCGCTGAGAATCGACCCGTGCCCCAGCCAGGACATGCCCCCCTGGCTCGGCGCCACCAGGCGACCGGAGACGATGTGCAGCCCCCGGTCGGCGAGCGCCCGGCCCATCGCCTCGATCCGGGGCACCAGGATCGGTGCGTACCTCGGATCGTCCAGCGCCGAGACACCGTACGATTCGATGAAGGCGAGCACGACGTCGCGACCGCCCAGCCCGGCGAGAGGCGGCGCCGCATCCGCGGATGCCGGCACCGGAGAGGCGAGCTCCGCCGCGAAGGCCGCCTTCTCGCGCACCATGCGCTGCCAGTGGTCGGCCTGATAGCGAATCAGGTCCACCCCCGTGGTCCCGAGCAC
>JAHHMJ010000566.1 GCA_018678395.1 Gemmatimonadota bacterium
CACCGCCCCTCCGCGACGACGTCGACCCAACCCTCGCCGGTCTCACCCGTGCCGACGACTTCGAACGGGTAGAGACCGACGGGTGCGTCCTCGAACGACACCACCCAGCGGGAGGCCGACGTCAGCAACGGCGGGCTCGCGGTCTGCTGGGTCGCCCTCAGCCAGGCCCGGGCCGTATCGGCGAGCGTGAGTGTGTCGAACCGCACGACGTGGCCACGGGCATCGCCACCCTGGAACTGCACCCAGGCACCGGGGCTCACCGAGAGCTGGGCCGGAACGGCGACCTCGGCGGTCCCGCGAGCGAGCACCCGGACCCGGTGGACCACATCGCGATCGGAGAGACCCAGGGAAACACGCAGGATGGAATCGGGCTGGAGCTCCGGCGGCACGTCGGTACCGCACGCCGCCGCCGCGACGATGGCCGCGATCGCGAGGACCGCCCTCACCCCTCGCCGCTGGACGACCCGCACTGGATGCAGAAACGCCACTCCGGCTCCACCGCCTCGCCACAGGATCCACACGGCAGCACACGGACATCGGTGCCGCAGTACGGGCAGAAATTCAGATTGTCCCGGATCGGGAGCGTCTCACGGCACCAGTGACAGACGCCCTCGTCACCCGGGAGCGCGGTATCGGGATCGGTCGCTTCAGCGGCCGGTGTGTGCATCGGGTCCTCCTCCATCATTTCCGAAGGTGCCAGGTCGTCGACCGAGGCGTGCGTCTCCGCGACCACCTCCTCGGCTTCGGGCGTTTCTTCCACGTCGTCGATCGCGGCCGGGAGAATGACGGCCTCGTCATCGGCCTCGGGCCACCCGTCCGACTCGGCGGGGATCCGCTCGGCGACCAGGTGCACGTCGACGGCCGCGTAATCCCGGAAGAGACCCGTGTTCGGGTTGGAGCGCGTGAGCTCGGCCTCGATCTCGCGGCGGGCGTGGTCCGACTCCAGAACGACGAGCTCGTCCTCGCCGGCGAGCAGCCGCAGCAGCAGGTGCTCGTAGTCTCCGTTCATCTCCACCCCGAGCAGATCCCGGTGGGTCCGATAGGGCACCAGATCCTGATAGATCTCGGCCACGGTGAAGGGTCGGTTCAGTCCCGCCGGATCGCGCTCCCGAAGTGCCTGGACCAGCGCACGATGGAGTCGACGCAGCGGAGATTCGAGGGTCGTATCGGTCATGGTACGTGCCGGTGAAGGCCCCGGTCGCCGCGACGCCGGTCGGCGGTCGATCTCAGGCAGGGCCGTCTTCGAGGATCACAAGACGGTACTCCAGCGCGGCGCGCAAGAACACCTCCGGATCCTTGAAGGGCACCTCGAGGCCGTGCTGCTCGTGCCAACGCTCGGCCATGCGCCGCATGAACCCGGTGAGGGACTCGTGCCCGAAGCCGGACGTCACGCGCATCTGACGGACGATTTCGGCCGCCGACCCACGGAGCACGAGGCCGTCCAGCGTCCGCACCTGGAGGACCGCTCCCGGAGCGCCGACGCGCTCGAAGAGCTCGAGCTGAGAGGGGTCGATGAGCGGGATGTCTCGGTCGACGCCCGCTTCGACCTCGGCCAGAAGGCGGTCGATGGGGTCTTCGAGACCCTCGAGGGTTTCGAGGCGCTCCTCCCACGGTGCCAGACGGGCATCGCCCGACTCCATGTGCCAGAGAGCTCGCTTGAGTTCGAGAATCCGCCATACCGCGAGGGCATCCCAATGCTCGACCGGAGGCACGCGCTCGAACTCCCGCAGCGCGCCTTCCCAATCCCCTCGGTCGTAGAGAAGGTGGCCCAGGTAGATGCGCGCTTCGTGAAGATCCGGGTCCAGCCGAAGCGCCCGGCGAATCTGCCGACTTGCGCCGAGTTCGTCTCCGAGCCTGTGGAGGGCATACCCCAGGGAGGCCACGGCTTCGGCGCTCTCCGGCCGCGCCGCGACGGCCCGGGCGAAAACGTCGCGAGCGCGCGCATGAAGCCCGTCCCGATAGAGCGCCCGGCCGATCGTGAGCATCAGTTCGAGGTCGTCGTCGAAGCCCATCGCCTCGACGGCATCGAAGAGGCGGAGGGCCTCGTCCCGCTGGCCGAGCCGCAGCAGCGTCTCGCCCAGCCCGACCATCGCGTCCTCGTGGGCCGGATCGAGGACCAGTGCGCGCTCGAACGCCCTGCGGGCCCAGGCGAACTCCTCGCGCGCCAGGCGCGCGTATCCCAGACCGACGCCGAGTTCGACGGCGTGGGGGTAAAGCGAGAGGCCCTCCTTCAACATCTCGAGGGCCCCGTCGTAGTCACCGTCGT
>JAHHMJ010000513.1 GCA_018678395.1 Gemmatimonadota bacterium
CCCCCGAGGAGGGCGCCCAACCACCGTGCCGGGAAGAAAATGTCGCCGGTTCGCTGGATCTCGTCCACAAGGTCGAGGCCGGGTCGCAGGAAACGGCGGGCCTCGTCCTGCCTCGACGGATGATTGAGATGGGCGAGCGCATCGAGCACCCAGGGCTCGCGCGCCCGCATCTCGAGGTCGGCGAGGCTCTCGAAGAACGAGGCCCGGACTTCGGGATCAGCCGACAGGGCGGGACGGACGAACCGCAACCGCGCGAGCCGGTCGGGATTCTCGATCGCGGACTCCTGTGCGTCGAGGATGGCCTCGGCGTCGTCCACGCCGCGTACGGCGAGGGCTTCCGCCAGGGCAGTCCGGTCGGCCTCGGACAGAGGGAGACCGGGGATCACTTCCGAGCCGTCCCACAACGCCCGCATGCGGGCGACCCCTTCGGCCGTGGACACGACACGGCGCCAGCCCTGGAACCAGGTGGCCTTCGCACTCGTGGAGTCGACGCGCTCGAGCCCCGACCACAGCAGCGCTTCGATGGAGGCGGCCCGTTCGTCCCGGTCGGCCGGCGGGAGGAACGACCAGTAGACCGTACCCGCCTGCTCGACCAGTAGCGCGACCAGCTGTTCGACGTCCTCCGTCTCGAGCGCGGCGACGAGACCGTCGAGCACCGCATCGGGCGCTACCTGACCCTCGAGAAGCGCGTCGATCACCACGAGCCAGCCGCTGCCGCGGAGCAGCGGATTCTCCAGCCGCGGGAGGTCTTCGATCAGGGCCCCGAGCGAGGCGTCGTCCAAGACGAACCGCCCGTATTCCAACCCGCTCCCATTCGGCAGGACCCACCGGATCGGTCCGCCCGCCGCCCACCGCGGGAAGGCCTGTTCGGGCTCCGTCAGGTCCATGGACGCCTCGATGCGGCTGACGAGCGCCCGCATCTCCAGAAGCCGCAGCCGCTGCGGCCACACCCGATCCCGTTCCCAGGGGTCGCTCTGTCGCACCGTGGGGCGAGGCTGGCCCTGTTCGCCGGCCTCCATCGAAAGCGAGACCGTCGGACGGCCCGGCTCGTCGACCCAGACCCGGCTCCACGCGACGAGGTCGTCCGGGGTCGGACCATCGAGGATCTCGACCAGATCCGGCCACGTGGCGTTCCCGTAGGCGAAGCGCTCGAGATAGGTGCGCAGCCCGGCCTGCATCACCGCCTCGCCCACCCGGGCCTCGAGCTGGCGCATCACGATCGGCGCCTTCTGATAGATGATGGGCCCATACAGCGTGCCGGCCTCACGCAAGTTCTCGAGGGGCTGACGGATCGCGTTGGCACCGACGGTCCGATCGACCGCGTAGGCGGCGGGGTGGTGGGCCAGGAGGAAGCGCAGATCGTGATCGACCTCGGGGAAGGACGGCTGCACGATCTTCGCGGCCATGAAGTTCGCGAACACCTCCTTCGTCCACACGTCGTCGAACCACTTCATGGTGACGAGGTCCCCGAACCACATGTGCGCCGTCTCGTGGGCGATGAGGGACGCGCGCCCCATCCGCCGCGCTTGCGTCGCGGACGGGTCGAGCAGCAGCGACTCCGCCCGGTACAGCACCGCACCGGGGTGCTCCATGCCACCGTACTGGAAGGAGGGCACCAGCACGAAGTCGTGCTTCGCGAAGGGGTGTTCGATGCCCGTGTAGTCCTCCATCCACGCCATCGACCGCCCGACGAGGCCGAAGATCTCGTCGCGGTTCGCAGCGAGCCGTTCGGCGTCCGTCTCCCGGTGATACATGTGGTACGCCCGTCCGTCGACCACTTCGCGCTCGATCTGGAAACGGCCGGCCGCGAACGCCATGAGATAGGTCGGAATCGGGGCCGAGGCGTCGAACCGGTAGGTACGCGGGCCCTCGTGCTCCCCGACGGCCGCGGGGTCGAGCCCCTCGCCCGCCAGCTCCGTGGGCACGGGTGGGGCTTCGACGGCCGGGCCGTTCGCCACGGCGACCCATCCCTCCGGTACCGTGAGCTCCCACGACACCCGAGCCTTGAGGTCCGGCTGATCGAAGACGGGCAGTGAGAAGTGGGCCCGGTCGGGCACGAAGAGCGTATAGAGGAACTCGTCCGACCGGTTGAGGGCCTCGTCGCCCGCCGTGAAGTCGACGCGCACCTCGTTGGCGCCCGA
>JAHHMJ010000691.1 GCA_018678395.1 Gemmatimonadota bacterium
GCGACGGGGTGACTCGTCCTGGTCCACGACGGTGTCTCCCCGGCGGCCCTTGATGGTGACGGGGACGATCTCGGCGTCGAACTTGCCGGCGTCCATCGCCGCGACCGCCTTCTGGTGCGACCGGAGCGAGAAGCCGTCGGCGTCGGCGCGGCTGACCCCGGCCTTGTCGGCCGTGTATTCGGCGTGCCCACCCATGTGGCACTGTCCGAACGAGCACCAGAGCCCGTCGTGGACCAGACCGTCGACCAGCGTCTGGTTGCCGAACTTGACCCCTCCGCGCATGCCGCGGAGGAAGTGGGGCACCGACGACATCGACTCCATACCGCCGGCGACCGCGACCTGCAGATCACCCGCCTTGATCGCCTGCGCGGCCAGCATGACGGCCTTGAGGCCGGAGCCGCACACCTTGTTCACCGTGAGCGCGGGCACCGCGCCCGGGACTCCTGCGCCGATCGCCGCCTGCCGGGCGGGAGCCTGTCCCGCACCGCCCTGTACGACGTGACCCATGATCACCTCGTCGAGGATCGCCGGATCGATGCCGGCGCGCTCGACCGCGGCTCGGATCGCAACCGACCCGAGCTGAGTCGCGGGGACCTTCGACAGCCCCCCGAGGAAGCGGCCGATCGGGGTCCGGACAGCGGAGACTAGAACCGGAGTGCGGGAAGCGTCAGGCATGTGCGCGCGGGCGTGAGGGGCGATGGAGACGAACGGCTCACTTCAGCGTTGAAAGATAGGAAAAACAGGTCCGAGACGGCACCCATGTCCGCCGCCTTGGGAGAGCTACGGAGCGCGGAGCGCGGGACGGTCCACATCCGGGTCCAGACGGCCCCACGGCACGTCCGGATCGTGCTCGAAGATCAGCAGCCAATCGTCGTGGAACGCGCGCTCCCAGAGGGACCGTTTCGACTCCAGCGTTACCAGCGGTTCCAGATCGTACCCCATGATCCACGCGAGCGGCAGGTGCGCCGTGGTGGGACAGACGTCGGCCAGGAAGCAGGCCGTCTCACCCGCGCTCTCGATGAGCACGGATTGATGGAAGGGGGTGTGGCCGGGAGTCGGGACGACCCGGACTCCCTCGGTGACGACGGCTTCGCCCTCGACGAAGCGCCAGAGCCCCGCCTTCTCGATCGGCTCGTAGTTGGCCGGCAGGTAGCTCGCCCGGACCCGCTCGTTCGCCCGGTGGGCGAAGCGGTATTCTCCGTCCTGGACGACGTACTCCGCCTGCGGGAACGAGGGCACGACGTCCCCCACGGAACGGAGCCGGGTGTTGCCGCCGGCGTGGTCGAAATGCAGGTGGGTCGAGACCACGATGTCCACGTCGCCCGGCGAGAACCCGGCGTCTCGGATCGCGTCTTCGAGGCGGGTCGGATCGCCGGCGTTGTCGACACCGTAGATGTGGCGGAACTTCTCGCCTTCCTTGTTCCCGATCCCGGTATCGACCAGCACGAGTGCCTCGGGCGCCTCGATCAGGAGGCACCGCAGCGCAAGCGGGATACGGTTGCGCTCATCGGGCTCCGCCTTGCGAGACCACAGCGGGCGGGGCACCACGCCGAACATCGCTCCGCCGTCCAGCCACTGCAGGCCCGCTTCCAGCGCGTGAATGCGAATGCCGCCCACATCGGTGGAGCGAGAGAGAGGCAGGGCGTCGAGCGAGCGAATCATGCGTCGTCCTCCGGAACGGAGTCGTGGGGTTGGTGTGGTTCTGCGGCGGCCGGCGATCCCGCGTCATCCTCCCAGAGCGACCTCTGGGGAGAGCGACGGCCGCGGCGGCGATGTCGTCGCCGAACGGTGGACCGCAGCGTCTCGAGGTCGTGGACGCCCTGTCGGCCCGCCTCATCGAGCATCCGGATCAGGATGCGCGCGGTCGCCAGGGCGTCGCCGTGAGCGCGATGCCGCGCATGGATCCGGATCCCGTAGTGCTGCGCGAGTGCGTCGAGGTTGCGACGCCGCAATCGGGGCAGCAGTCCGCGGGCCAGGCGAACCGTACACAGGGTCGGTCCCGTCCGGGCCTCGCCCAGAGCCTCCTGCAATTCGTGCACGACGAAGGCGTGATCGAACCCGACGTTGTGGGCGACGAACACGCGCCCGTCCAACCGACCCGCCACCTCGGGAGCCACGTGCTCGAAGTAGGGCGCCGACCCGACCATCCCACCGGTGATCCCGGTGAGACGCTGCACCATGGGCGGGATCGTGCGCCCCGGATTGACCAGCGACTGGTACTCGTCGACCACCGCCCCGTCGCGGACCTCGACGACCGCGATTTCGGTGATGCGATCGCCCCCGCGCGGCCGCCCGCCCGTCGTTTCGACGTCGACGACGGCGAAGGACAACTCGGACAACGGGCGGCCGGGCGGGGGCCCCTTGAGCGACCAGGTCCCCCCGGCGTCGACCTCGAAGCGGGGATCGGAGCCGATCAGGGTGAAGATCGCCGCCGACGCGGCCCCGGGATGGCCTTCGAGCCGCAGGATGTCGCGTGCCAACGCCAGGGTGTGCGTCGGCCCGGCCTCGAGCCGCGCGGCGACGCGTTGGACCAGGGACCGCCGCGAGGCACCGCTCACGCCGATACGCTCCGGCCGCCCGTCAGTCCGCCGTGTCGCCGACGTCGGCAGGGATCCGGTTCGTGAGGTCGAACGAGAGCGCCTCGAGCTCCATCACCATGTTGACGTCGTGTACGAACACGCCATCCTCCGTGCGCAGCTGCGTCGGCGCGAAGTTCAGGATCCCGCGCACGCCGGACGCCACCGCACGATCCACGATCGCCTGCGCCTCCGTGGCCGGGACGGTCACGATCAGAACCTCGACCCCCTCGCGCTCGAGCGCGGCCTCCAGGCTCGCCACATCCTCGACTGCGAGCGTGCCCCAACGTTCCCCGATCTTCGCCGGATCGACGTCGAGGACCGCGACGATGTGGAAGCCCCGCCGCCGGAAGTCCGCATACTCGAAGAGCGCCGAGCCGATGCGGCCCGCACCCACGAGGGCCACACGCCAGTCCCGGCCCAGACCCAGGATCTCCCGGACCCGATCGGCCAGCTCCGCAACCTGATACCCGTGGCCGCGCTTGCCGAACGAGCCGAAGAGCGACAGGTCCTTCCGCACCTGCGCTGCAGTCGTGCCCGCGGCCGCGGCCAACTGGACACTGCTGACCGTGCCCCCACCGTCGCGGGCCATCGCCTCGAGGATGCGGAGGTAGTGCGAGAGGCGACGGATCGTGGAGTCGGAGACCTTGGCGGGCACGGAACGAACGAGCGAGCGAGGGAGACGTGGAGACGCTTGTGAAATAGTTCACAATGCTAGCGGATCGCCCGCGCCAGAGCCACAAGCTCGCCCGGGGCGAGCGTCTCGGGGCGGCGCCTGAGATCGAGGTCGAGGTCCGCGGCGATCCGTTCGACGCGGCTCCGCTCGACACGGAGGTCCGGGTGGTCCCGCAGGGATTTGCCCAGCTGCTTGCGCCGCCACTGGAAGAGGGCGCGGGTGAGCACCCGCAGCTCACGCTCGTCGTCGACGCTCGACCGCGGGGGTGCGTGGGGCACCACCTCGACCACCACCGACTCGACCGCCGGAACCGGTCGAAACGCACGCCGGGACACGCCGAAGAGGAGCCGGGCGTCGGCCACGCTCTGCACGCCCACGGCGAGGGCTCCGTAGGCGCCGGTCGCCGGGGCCGCGACGATCCGTTCGCCTACCTCGCGCTGGACCATCAGAACGATGCGGGCGGGACGGGGGCGGGCGAGGAGGTGGAAGAGAATCGGCGTCGTGATGTTGTACGGGATGTTCCCGACCACCAGCAGACGCTCCGGGGCGTCGGTGATCTCGGTGAGGGGGATGCTCAGGATGTCGCGATGGATCACCCGTACGTCGGGTCGATCGTGGAAGTGGACGGCCCAGTGGTCCGCGAGCGCATCGTCCAGTTCGACCACCACGAGGCGTCGGGGAACCCCGTCGAGATGCCGGGTGAGGGCGCCGCGGCCGGGTCCGATCTCCAACACCTCGTCGTCCGGCCCGGCGTCGAGCGCCTTCACGATCCGGCGCTGCAGATTGCCGTCGACGAGGAAGTTCTGGCCCAGCGACTTCCGCGCTCGGACCCGTGGGGCCTCGGTCACCCCGCCCCGGCGAGGACCAGCGCGGTCCGGTCGTCCGGTGGAATGTCGCTCGGCGCCTCTGCGACCAGCTCGAAGAGCGCATCGACGATGGCCTGGGGGGAGCGCCCGAGCCGCCCCACCACCGTCTCGACGACGCGTCGCTCGCCCTGGGGACACGCATCGGTGACCAGTGCGTCCGACAGCCCGTCGGTGAAGAGGAAGACGACATCGTCCTCCGGGCACCACGGCCGCTCGTTCTCACCGAAATCGCCCGGCGCGATCCCGATCGGGGGATCGGTCGCCGCCAACCGATGCGCGCAACCGTCGGCTCCGACCACGAAGGCGTGGGGGTGGCCGGCGTTGCTCCAGGTCAGAGTGCCGGCCCGCGGATCCAGCACGGCGTAGAAGAGCGAGAGGTACATCTCCGTCGACTCCAGCTCGTCCCTGAGCGCTTCGTCGACGTGATCGAGAACCTTCGCCGGCATGGCGAACTCGGACGCGTAGATCGAGGCCGCGCTCATCGCGAGAGCCATGATCAGCGCCGCGGGGAACCCGTGGCTCGACACGTCCCCGATCATCACACCGACGCGGTCGTCGGCGAGGTGGAAGAGCTGATAGAAATCGCCCCCCACTCGCTCGGCCGGCTCGACCCGCGCCGCCGCCCGTACGCCCTCGAAGCGTTCCACCGCCGGCAGCAACTTCATCTGGAGGTTGTGGGCGAGCTCCATCTCCCGCTCGAGCCGCTCCCGCTCGAGGCTCTGGCGAATGAGTCGGTTGTTCTCGAGCGCGGCGCCGACCTGGGTGGCGATCGCCGACAGCAGCTTCTGGTCGGACGCCGTGAAGCGGCCGGCGTAGCTGCGCCCGATCAGGTTGATCACGCCGACCGTCCGAGCCTCTCCCTCGGGCGGCGAGTACCGGATGGGCACGCTGAGGAACGTCTCTCGCTCGTCCTCGCCGGCCGTGACGCCGCCGCCTCCGGTCGGCGCCTCCGGGAGTGCCATCATGGGCCGACCCTCGCGAAATACCCGAGCGGTGACCGCCGGGGACTCCTCGGCGCGAAGGGGACCCTGGACTCCGTCGGTACCCACCGAAGCGACCAGGCGCAGGAGGCCGTCCGATGCCTCGTGGACCCAGAGCGAACCGCGCCGGGCGCCCATGACGTCGCAGACCTCGCTCAGGATCACCCGAGCCGCGTCGTCGAGGCGTAGAATCGAGCCCAGCGTCTCCGAAATCGAATAGAGGAGATTGATCTCCTCGTAGCGCTCGGAGAGCTCGAAGGTGAAGAAGCGGATCTCGTG
>JAHHMJ010000608.1 GCA_018678395.1 Gemmatimonadota bacterium
CGTCCGCGACTTCGGTCGCTTCGGCCTCGACCGGTGCCGACACTGCGGCGCCGCCCCCACCATTCGTCGACGTCGCTCCGTTCCCGGAACCGGACCCGTTGCCTCCGCCCCATTCCATGCCGGCCACGTCGGCCGCCGTCACGGGGTCGAGCGGCGAGGCGAACGCCTGCCCCAGCAGGTCGGCCACCGTGCGATCACCGCCTCCGTGCGCGAGCAGCCCCTGCGCCATGCGGCGAGCAACCGCCGCGGGCAGGTCCGCCCTGAGCCGGGCCATCTTGGCCTCGTACTCGGCCTGGAGCTCGAGCACCCGGGACTCGAACCGCACCTGGGCCTCGTCGTTCATGCGCTCCCGAACGTCGTCGGGCACGTCGAGCCCGGCGAGCTCGCGAATCTGGTGCCAGAAGTTGAGCCGTTCCTCGGCCAGGAACACGATCTCCTTGGACACCGCCACGCGAGAGCGGCGTCGGTCCTTGCCGAGCGTCCAGATGTAGGGGCGACGTCCTTCCCGCTCCTTCACCGGCAAGGCGATGAACTCGTGGAAGAGAACGTGCGCGTCCTCGTCCCATTCATCGGCCTTCAACAGGGTGAAGTGCTTGCGGAAGCGCGTCTCGGTGAACGCCCAGTCAGCGATCGTGAGCGGGAAGTCCTCCGACTGCTCGGCGCCGTCCTCGTCGACGTAGCTGAGCGTGTACGTCGGCCAGACCTGATCCAGTGCCGGATTGCCGTCCAGGGTCAGGCAGTCGGCGATGTCGGGGCCGCCGTCGGGGTCGTAGGTCATGAAGGGGAAGGCGCGACTCTCGAGCGCGAGCTTCGCGGCCTCGGGAGCCCACTCATCCGGCAAGCCGTGCTCGACCGGGCAGGGCGTGTAGATGTTGAAGATGGCCGGGCGCCGGGAGTTCAGGCCCTTCACCACCCCCTGCATCAGGTGCGATGCGAGCGCCTGCGAGGACTGGTGGACGAAGACCCCACGGTGTGCGAGAGCGATGTAGGAGAGCTCCTTCCGGACCTCCTCCTTACCGTGCTGCGCCTGGCCCCAGGCGCTCATGTCGGCGACCTGCCCCGTGAATCCCGAGGTGCATGCCTGACCGCCGGTGTTGGAATAGACCTGCGTGTCGAGGACGAGCACGCGGATCGGCTTCCCGCTCGCCATGAGGCGAGACAGATTCTGGAAACCGATGTCCAGCATCGCGCCGTCTCCGCCGATCGTCAGAATCGGCGGGCAGAGCTTGAACTCCTCGTCGTCGAGGTGCTTCCACTCGAGATCGCCGAGAATCGGCTCGTCCCGCTCGGCGTCGTACGACCCGTCGACCAGCGCCTCCGCGCGCCGGACCTCGACGAACCCGTCCACCATCTTGCGCATGTGCCCCTCGAAGACGCCGATGGCGATGCTGGGCGCATCCTGGAAGAGGTGGTTCACCCACGGGAAAGGGTACGGGTTGTACGGGTAGGTGCTGCCCCACACCGACGAGCACCCGGTCGAGTTCGTGATGCCGACGGGTGCCCGTCCGCGACCACTGGGGCCGGACTCGTAGCGCCACCGCAGATCCTGCAGCGCGGCCCGGCTCCGATTCATGATCTCGACGTGCTCGCGCGCGGCCTCCGGCAGCTCGACCGTGGTCGATCCTTCGGCTGCGGACTCGGGATCCGCGTGCTTCGCCACCGCCTCCCGCGCGGCCTGGTCGAGGCCCTGGATGAGGCGGTCGAGCTTCTGCACGAACGCCTTCACCCGGGGTCGCACCACTGCCTCGATCGTGCTGACCACCAGGTGGACGGCCGTCTTCTCGCCACAGCCCATGCAGGCGCCGTCGCCACCGGCCATCGACCGGTAGTTCTCCTTCTTCAGGAGCAGCGACGACAGAACGCCGATCCCCTCGTCGAGGTCGGCCACGTTGACGTAGCGATCGGGCGTGTCCGGCAGCGTCTCCCAGAAGGTCCAGTTGCGGCGCAGCCTGTCGACGACCTCCTCGTCCTGACGGACCGTGACGAGCGCCTCCTCCGGGCAGACTTCGACGCAGATGTTGCAGCCCTTGCAGGCCTCGGGATTGATCGTGATGGCCAGCAGTCCGCCGGCACCCTTGTCCTTCCGCTCGGGGACGTCGAAGAACGGGACGGTCTTCGCGACCGGGAACTCCGACAGGACGCTGTAGACCGAGCCCCACTCGGCGTCGAGCTGGCTGCGGCGATCCGGGTCCCAACCGAGCTTGTCGGCCACGTTCGCATACGCGGTGGCCGCGATGTCGGCGAAGGTATGGAACGGCGCCCCCTGCAGGAGCTTCCGCGATTCCCTCGCGATGTGCTTCGAGATCTGACGCACCCGGTCCTTGGGCGCACCGTTCGACGCGTGGGTCACCGCGCGATCCAGCAGGTCTTCGACCGGCACCACGAGGCCGGGGATCGCGGCGTCGGGGCACTGCATCCAGCACTGACTGCACCCCGTGCACTTCTCGGCGACGAAGTCCGGGACCTCGAAGCGAATGCTGGTCATGTCGCGGACGGCGCTCGTGGCCGCCGGAATCGCGCTGATGGCCGCGAAGGGGTCGGCGATGCCGTCCTGGCCGACCGCGCAGACCGCGCACACCTGCTCGAAGAAGCGGCCGGGGTCGGCGATGCCGTGCTCGGCCGGTACGTCCATCTGCGACGGCATGTGCGCCGCGGGGGCGTGGGTCGGTTCGTCGGCGCCCTCGCCCTCGACCGGCAGCACCTCGACGATCTCGTCGAACCCGCGACGGATCACCCGCACGTTGTCCTGAACGACCCGATCGCCCTTCTTGCCGAACTTCTTGCGCATCTGCGCTTCGATGCCCTCGAAGAGCCGCGCCTCGCTCATGCCCTCCTGATCGAGCAGCGGGCTCGCGCGGAAGAACGCGCCCATGAAGGCCGCGCCCTGCATGCGATACCGAAGCTCCGCATCGCTCGCTTCCTCGTTGGCGATCCCGAAGCCGTCGAGTGCGTAGACCTTGATGTCACGGTCGCGGATGTCGCGCCGGATGTACTCCGGGAACCCGCTCCACACCTCGTCGGCCGGCCGGTCGCCCTGGATGACGAACACGCCGCCCCGGGCCAGGCCCGCGAGCGGGTTGGAATGCTTGAAGACGTTCCCATCGGGTGCCAGCACGACGTTGACGTACTTCAGCTCGGCGTTGGGACGCACCTCTTCGTGGCTGAGCACCGCGTAGAAGGTCGTCGGCTGCCCCTTCTTCTCGGACCCGTACTTCGGGTTCGCCTTCACGTGCATGCCGAAGAGCTCGAAGGCCGTCAGGGCCACGTTCTTGCCCATCGTGATGGCGCCCCAGCCCCCGACCGAGTGGATGCGCAGCGAAACCGCGTCCTTCGGCAGCAGGTTGATCTGGGACGACGGGGGCAGCGCTCGCTCGGCAATGCCCGGGTACGCCTCCTGGAGCTGGTCCTGCCACACCTGCAACTTGGGCAGCCGCGTGTCCTTCCGGATGAAGTCGACCCCGATGTAGTAGTGGCGCCGAGAACGGTCGCCACCTCGCATGTGCTCGACCGCGGCGACGAGATCGCCCGCCTGCAGGTCCCGGGAGCCGAAGCCGAAGCCGGCCGCCCAGAAGTCGGGCACCTGATCGGCCGTCACCGCCGGCAGGTCCGGGAAGGGCAGCGGAACCGGATCGTTCGACTTCAGCGAGAAGCGTCGCTGGGCGGAGGCGCCGGCGGCCCGCCCGTTCTCGACCGCCTGCCCCATCGCCGCGCGGATCTCGCGCAGCAGCGGAGGATCGACGGCGAGCGGCTGGTCGAGGCGCTCCAATACGGTGACGCCTCTCTTTCCGGCCAGCAGGCTCGCGATCAGGTCGGACGGGAACGGCCGGAACATCGTCACGTTGAGGACACCGGCCTTCACGCCCTGCTCGCGCAGGTGGTCCACCACGGCTTCGGCATTCGGCACGACGGTTCCCATGCCGGCCAGCACCCACTCCGCGTCGTCGAGACGATAGCCCTGGACCCTCGAGTACCGCCGGCCGGTGAGCGCGGCGTATTCGTCGAACGCCCGATCCGTGAGCTCCCTCAGGTGGTCGAAGTAGAACGGGCGCTGCGCGGCCACGCCCTGGGCATACGCATCCTGGTTCTGGACGACGCCCAGCATGGCCGGGTAGTCGAGATCGAACAACGACGGGACCCGCCGCCGGCGCTCGCCGAAGACCAGCCGCTGAGCGGGGGTCGGCGCCTCGATCAAATCCGAGGGATCACCCAGGTATTCCCGGATCAACTCGGGCTCGGGGAGAAGCACGTCCTCGATGACGTGGCTGGTCAGGAAGCCGTCCTGGGCGCTGATCCCGGGTGTGAGCGACATCTCCGCGATCCGGTGGGCGATCAGCGTGAGGTCGACCGCTTCCTGCACGTTCTTCGAGAACAGCTGGAAGAAGCCCGTGTCGTCGACGGCGTGATAGTCGTCGTGCCCGGCGTGGACGTTGAGCGCGTGCTTGGTCATCGCCCGGGCCGCGACGTTGAGCACGTACGGCAGGCGCTTGCCCGCCGCCGCATAAAGCGACTCGTGCATGTACGCGATGCCCTGGCCGCTCGAGAAGTTCGTCGAGCGCAGGCCGGTCATGCTCAGTCCCGCCGTGACGCCGGCGGCCGCATGCTCTCCCTCGGGCTCGAAGAAGAGGAGGCGGCGGCCGAACACGTTGCGCTTCCCGGCGGCCACGGCCATCGCCCACCCCTCACCCATCTGCGTCGACGGCGTGATGGGATACGCTCCGGCCGCCTCGCTGGCGTGCGTTTCCGCGTAGACGACGGCGTCGCTGCCGTCACAGGCGGAGGGAATCCCGGGATATCGAACGGTGCTCATACCATTACCTCTTGATCGGCGGAGGGTGCGAGGGTCGGAAACTGCCGATCCTCGATCCAGACGATGGCCCCCGTGGGGCATCGGTCCACGGCCTGCGGGTTCGCGATATCGATCTGTTCGTAGTCCACGACGGCCAGACCGGGCTCCATGTGGATGAGGCCCGGCGGGGCGTCCTGGGCGCAGCGGCCGCACGCGGTACAGGCGACGCTGCACACCCCTTCGGCCGCATCTCCTTCGAGAAGGCTGCGGCACTGGACGAGGAGGGGTGCGTCCTGGGGGAGAAGTGTGAACAGGTCGAGCGGGCACGCCTCGACGCAGTCGTTGCACGCCGTGCACTTCTCGGGATCCACGATGGGAAGGTCCGTCACGCTCATCTGGATCGCGTCGAAGTCGCACACGACGGCGCAGTCGGCGAAGCCCACGCATCCCCAGGCGCAGGCCTTACCGCCGCCACCCACGGCCACCGCGGCCGCACAGCTGCGGATACCGACGTACGACGCCTTGCGAGGCGCCACATCGGAGCCCCCCGCACAGAGCAGACGGGCGACTCGGCGCGAGGCCTCACCCGCATCGACGCCGAGCACCTCGGCGAAGTCCTCCCGCTCGAACTCGCCCATGACGGTGCATCCGGCAGGCGCCACCACGCCCCCGACGGCCGCCTCGGCGAACGCCCGGCAGCCCGCGTAGCCGCAGGCCCCACAATTCGCGCCCGGCAGCAGGTCGGTGAGGGTATCCACACGCGGGTCTTCGTAGACCCGGAAGCGCGCATGCGCCAGCGCGATCAGGGAGCCGAACGTCAGGCCCACGCCGCCGAGGATGGCGACCGAGGTCAGGATTGCGGAGGGTGCCAACACGGTCCTGTCCTCAGATGCCGTCGAGGTCGGTGCGCGCCAACAGCCACGCGGCGAGTCGATCGGCGGCGTCGTCTCCCGTCGGGGCGGGCGCCGCGCCGGCGGTCGTCGCCGCCGTCGGTGCGGCCGAGGTCGGCGCGGTGGCCAGCTCGAGCAGGTGTCGGAGATCGGCGGCCGGCACTCGTCGGCCACCGGGGCCTTCCAACTCGGCCAGGCGAGCCTGAAGCCCCTCGACCCCGCCCTCGATCGTCAGCCGTTCCCAGGTCCGGTCGCCCGCCGAGGGGTCGTGCACGAACTCGACGGCACCGGAGCCCGACTCGACCCAGGCGACGACGCCCGGCCCGTCGTGGGCCGCCAACCGCTCGAGCGCGGCCGCGTCGGTGGTCTGCGCCACGAACACGCCGTGTCCGATCAGACGTGCGAGCGGCGCGGGAGATGTCGCTCCGCGCACCACGAGGGCGATGCGGACGGACCCGTCGAGGAACTCGGACAGACTCCCTGCACGCAGGTCCGCACCTCCCAACGCGACCACCAGCGGCGGCGCCAGGCCGCGCTCACCGGCACTCCAGCGATGGAACGGATACGGCTGCAGCAGCACGTGGTCGGCGTCGGGCTGGTAGCGGTGTGCGCGTGCCTTCTCGACCGCGTGGGCCACACCGAAGGCGCGGCCGCGACCGGCGAGGGCATCGCGAACCGCATCGCGCAGGTCCCCCCCGGTCGTCAACTCGACCTGAAAGCCGGTGCCGTCGTCGGAGGCCAGCCCCTCGAACACGCGGTGGGCGGTGTCGAGGAGGTGGTGCACCACGGGATCGGCGGCGGCCTCCACCTGCATCAGGCCCGCGAGCCGCGCAGGATCGATGCGGTCGATGGCGAAGGGGCCGAGCTCACGAGCCAGCGCGTCGGCCGGATCCCTGCCCTCGTCGATGCGATTGCGGGCGGCCCGGATTTCCTCGTCTGCGGTCGCGACCGCAGACCGAAATGCCTCGCGCGGCGCGGAGAGGGCGTCGAGGGCCGTACGCACGCGTGCGTCAGACGGCATGGCGATCGAACTCCTCGTCGAGGATCCGGATCTTGTCCGAGGCGGTGTGCTGCGGCACCTGCCGGGTCTCCTCGTAGCGGGGATGGGTTTCGTCACGGAAGAAGAGCCCGAGCCGAATCGCCCCCATGTCCTCGGCCAATGCGCGCGCCTCGGCCAGATCGGCCGGGTCGTGCGGCACCTTGTGCTCGAACATCGCGTCCAGCTCGGGAACCACGATGCCGTCCTCGTGGACGAGCATCTCGACCATCCCGGGATTCTTGACCGCCTCCCCGTACATGTCCGAGGTGAAGTGGGGGCACCGCTGCAGGATGCGCACGAACGAGAAGCCGCGGTGGCGATG
>JAHHMJ010000115.1 GCA_018678395.1 Gemmatimonadota bacterium
ATCCGCCACCCCGCCGCCACCCGCCACCAGGCATCCGAGCGGGGGAGGCGCACTCCCCTCACATCTTCGGCAGCGTCACCCCGACCTGCTTCATGTACTTGCCCTTCCGATCCGCGTAGGCGGTTTCGGGCTCCTGGTCGCCCTCGAAGAAGAGCAGCTGGGCGATCCCCTCTCCGGCGTAGATCTTCGCCGGCAGCGGCGTCGTGTTGCTGATTTCGAGCGTCAGGTATCCCTCCCAGGTCGGCTCGAGCGGCGTGACGTTCACGATGATGCCGCAGCGGGCGTAGGTGCTCTTCCCGACGCACACGACGAGGACGTTGCGCGGGATGCGGAAGTATTCCTCCGTGCGTGCGAGCGCGAAGGAGTTGGGTGGGATGATGCAGGTGTCGCCGTGGACGTCCACGAACGAGCGGTCGTCGAACTGCTTCGGGTCCACCACGACGTTGTGCACGTTGGTGAACACCTTGAACTCGGGACTGACCCGGATGTCGTACCCGTACGACGAGAGCCCGAAGCTGATGCGCCCGTCCCGGACCTGGCCCGGCTCGAAGGGTTCGATCATACCGTGTTCTTCGGACATCTTCCGGATCCAGCGGTCGCTCATGATGGGCATGCGTCGGGGCAGGGCAGGGGCGATGAACGAATCGACGATCCGGGGCCCGGCAGAGCCTCGGATCGTCGGTGCGAGGGCCTGCAAGATACGCCCCCTCGTGCGAGCCCGCCAAACCTGCGAAAACGGCCCGTATTTCAAGGGAATTCGGTGGCTTGACCCCCTTCGGGGGCTCGGATACCTTTCGTCGTTCCGTCCACGTGAACGATTTCACAATCCGGGGAATCCATGTCGGGATCCTACGTCCCGCTCCTGATCATTTTCGGGGTCTCGGTGCTCAACGCGCTGTTCATGGTCACCGCGTCCCACATCCTCAATCCCCGTCGCTCCACACCGCAGAAGGACATGCCGTACGAGTCGGGAATGATCCCGCTCGGCGACACGCGTGAGCGCTTCTCGGTCAAGTTCTACATGGTGGCGATCAGCTTCATCGTCTTCGACCTCGAAACCATCTTTCTGGTCCCGTGGGCGGTCGAGATGAGAAACCTGGGATGGGCGGGCTTCATGCCCATGTTGCTCTTCGTGGCCGTCCTGACGCTGGGACTGGTCTACGAATGGAAGAAGGGAGGTCTCGAGTGGGACTGAACGACGATACGACGACGGGGGCCGGCGAAGTCGCGCTCCCGGGTGGTGGGGTCTCGGCCCGGCCGGACGCGTCCGGTGGTCTGATGGGCACGGGAGGCCTCTTCGGCACCGGCGGTCCCACCTTCCTGACCACGAAGGTCGACTTCGTGGTGAACTGGGCCCGCCGGAATTCCCTCTGGCCGATGCCGTTCGGGACGGCCTGCTGCGCCATCGAGATGATGGCGGCGGCGGCTTCGAACTTCGACATCTCCCGCTTCGGCATGGAGCGCATGTCGTTCTCGCCGCGGCAGGCGGATGTGCTGATCTGCGCCGGGCGGGTGCCCTACAAGCTCGCACCGGTTCTGCGACGCATCTGGGATCAGATGCCCCAGCCCAAGTGGTCGATCTCCATGGGTGCCTGCGCGAGTTCGGGCGGCATCTTCGACACCTATACGATGGTTCAGGGCATCGATACCATCATCCCGGTCGACGTCTACATCCCGGGCTGCCCCCCGCGGCCCGAGGGGCTGATCTACGGGCTCATGATGATCCAGGAGAAGGTCCGCGAGGAGCAGCTGGCCGACCATCAGGTCAACCGCGCCGAGGATCCGCTGCTGGTCGGCGTCCCGCGCGCCGGCGATGCCGAGGTGAAGGGCCTGACGGGCCCGTTCGGCAACTCGACCCGCCAGAATCGGGTCAGCGGCCTGGTCCAGTCGGACCGGGTCGACCGCCCCGAAGACCGCCTTCCTTGAGCGACGCGCGCATGTCCGACGACTCCGCCTCCGGTTCGAACGCCTTCGAGGGCGTCGAGTCGGGCCCGCTTCCGAGCGATGCCGCACCGGCGGCGCGCGCGGGCGGTGCCGGCTCCGAGGCCCATCCCTCGATCCCCGCCCTGATCGAACGCTTCGGCGACGCGGTCCTTCACCACGAGGTGACCGCCGGCGATCAGGTCAGCGTGATCGTCGATGCCGGACGCGTGCGCGAGATCCTGGAGTGGCTCAAGACCCACGCCGACCAGCACTACGAGTTCCTCTCCGATCTCACCGCCGTGGACTTCGGCGGCGGGCGACCGCTCCAGGTGGTGTATCAGCTCTGGTCGCTGGCCCACCGTCGCAACCTGCGCGTGAAGGCCGAGTTGCCGCTTTCGGGGCTGCAGATCGACTCGGTCGAGCCGCTCTGGAAGACCGCCGACTGGCTCGAGCGCGAGGTCTACGACCTGTTCGGCATCGAGTTCGTGGGGCATCCGGACCTGCGACGGATCCTGATGCCCGAGAACTATGCGGAGGGCCACCCGCTCCGTAAGGATTTCCCGCTCCGGGGCCGCTTCTCGCGGGCCGAGCAGACGCGGCGCGCGCTAAGCCCCAACGTCGAGGACTTCTACACCCCGCTGGAGATGGAGCTCGGCCGCGAGCCGCAGACCATCGAGCTCCCGACCCGAGGGGCCGGCGCGGCGACGCCGGCCGAGGACTGACATGGCCACCAAGACCGTAGAGTTCGCCGTCGGCCGGAACCCCGAGCTCGGGGAGCAAGGCGGCGTGTCGTACGCACCGCTCCACCCCGTCGACATGCCCGAGCCCGACCTGGGCTCGGAGCACATGCTGCTCAATATCGGGCCCCAGCACCCCGCCACCCATGGCGTGCTGCGACTCGTGTGCGAGCTCGACGGCGAGACGGTGCTCAAGGTGATTCCCCACATCGGCTACCTGCACTCCGGCTTCGAGAAGCTGGGTGAGTACCGCACCTGGAATCAGATCGTCCCGCTCACCGACCGCATGGACTACCTCGCGCCGTTGATCTACAACTGCGCGTACGTGATGTCGGTCGAGAAGCTCATGGGCATCGAGGTCACCGAGCGCTGCAAGGTCGTTCGAGTGATCATGATGGAGCTGGACCGCATCTTCGGGCATCTGCTCTGGCTCGGCACCACGGCGATCGACGTCGGCGCGTTCACGCCGTTCCTCTACGCATTCCAGCAGCGCGAGAAGATCTACACGCTGCACGAGGCGCTCACCGGCGCGCGCATCACCACGTCCGCCACGCGCGTCGGCGGGATGATGGCCGACATTCCCGAGGGGTGGGCCGAGGCCGTGCGGGACTTCGCCAACGGACTCCCCGCGACGCTCGACGAGGTCAACAACCTCCTGACCACGAACGCGATCCATCTCGGGCGCACGCAGGACATCGGCATCATCTCGGCCGAGGACGCCATCAACTACGGGTTCACGGGGCCGAACCTGCGCGCCTCGGGGGTCCCGTACGACGTCCGCAAGGATCGTCCCTACTACGACTACGAGACGTACGACTTCGACGTCCCGCTCGGCGAGCACGGCGACTGCTACGACCGCTACCTCGTCCGCATGGAGGAGATGGTCCAGAGCCTGCGCATCCTGCATCAGGCGCTCGATCGGCTCCCCGGAGGCCCCATCAACGTCGAGGATCCCCGCGTCTCTCTGCCCTCGAAGACGGACTGCATGAACGACATGGAGTCCATGATCCACCACTTCAAGCTGATCACGGAGGGCATCCAGGCTCCCGTGGGCGATTCCTGGTTCTCGGTCGAGGCCTCGAAGGGAGAACTCGGCATGTACGTGGTCAGCGACGGGGGTTCGAAGCCGGTGCGCTGGCGTATCCGGCCGCCGTCCTTCGTGAACCTCTCGGTCATCCCCAAGCTCGCCGAAGGGCACCTGATGTCGGACCTCATCATGATCAACGCCAGCCTCGACATCGTGCTCGGAGAGATCGACCGATGAGCGACGCGCCGTTCAGGAATCCGGGTTGGGCCGGCAACACGGGCGAATTCGATCTGTCCGAAGAACAGGTCCGCGGCGAGGACTTCGTCGGTGCGCGGCCGCTCGAAGGGGGCCACGCGGCGGGTGCGGCCAGCTACCCCTACATGCTGGCCGACAAGGAACCCGAGGCGCCGCTCTTCGAGGGTCCGTATCGCGCCCGCTACGAGAAGATCCTCACGCGGTATCCGAACACGCGGGCGGCGCTCCTGCCGGTGCTCGGGCTCGCGCAGGAGGTGCGGGGCCACATCTCGCCCGAGACGATGGACGCCGTCGCGCGTCTGCTCGACCTCCCCGACGCGTACGTACGCGGCGTGACGACCTTCTATACGATGTACAACAAGCGGCCCGTGGGCCGCTTTCTCATTCAGGTCTGCACCAACATCTCCTGCAATCTGTGTGGCGCCGACGAGGTCATGGGGGCCTTCCTCGAGCACACCGGCACCGAGATGGGTGAGACTTCCGAGGACGGGGATTTCACCGTGGTCGAGGCCGAGTGCCTCGCGGGGTGTGGGTTCCCTACCTGCGTTCAGATCAACTCCCGCTACTACGAGAACGTGGACGCGGGCGATGTCCCGAAGATCCTCGAGCACCTCAAGATCCAGGGCGAGTAGCCCCGGGCGCGCGAGAACTCCATGGCCTATCCGTACGTATCGGACCGCGAGGTCCGGATCCTCAGCAAGCACTTCGGCGACCCGACGGCGCGCACCCTAACGGGCGCGCTGGCCAACGGCCGCTATTCGGCGTTCAAGAAGGCGGTCGACATGGGCCGCGACGCCGTCATCGACCAGGTCAAGACTTCGGGCCTCCGAGGTCGCGGCGGGGCGGGCTTCCCGACGGGCGTGAAATGGAGCTTCATGCCGAAGGACTCCGGCAAGCCCCACTACCTGTGCTGCAACGCCGACGAATCCGAGCCGGGCACCTTCAAGGACCGCGAGCTGATCCGCTGGGATCCGCATCAGCTGATCGAGGGCTGCCTGATCGCCGCCTACGCGATCGGCGCGGAGCATGCCTACATCTACTGCCGGGGCGAGTTCTTCGAGGTGTCGTCGATCCTCGCGCAGGCCGTGGAAGAGGCGTACGCGAAGGGCTACATCGGCAAGGACATCCAGGGCACCGGCGTCGACATCGACGTCACCGTGCACATCGGCGCGGGCGCGTACATCTGCGGCGAAGAGACGGCGCTGATGAACTCGCTCGAAGGCCGCCGTGGACAGCCCCGGGTCAAGCCGCCGTTTCCGGCTGCGGTCGGGCTCTTCGGCATGCCGACCACGATCAACAACGTCGAGACCCTCGCGGCGGTCCCCCACATCGTCGAAAACGGGGGTGACTGGTACCGCCAGTGGGGCACCGAGAAGAGCCCCGGGACCAAGCTCTTCTGCGTCAGCGGCCACGTGAACCGGCCGGGGAACTACGAGCTGCCGCTCGGCTTCCCCATGAAGGAGCTCATCGAGGATGTGTGCGGGGGCGTCCGGGACGGGCACGAACTCAAGGCCGTGATCCCCGGGGGGAGCTCGGTTCCGATCCTCGATGCCGCCGAGTGCGAGAGCTGCTCGCTCGACTACGAAGGCGTCGTTTCGTCGGGGTCCATGCTCGGCTGCGCCTCGGTCATCGTGATGGACGAGACCACCGACATCGTGAAGCAGGTCTATCGCATGGCCTATTTCTACGCCCACGAGTCCTGCGGCCAGTGCACGCCCTGCCGCGAGGGCACCGCGTGGGTCACCAAGATCCTGAAGCGGATTCTCGACGGGCGAGGCACCGAGGAGGATCTCGACACCCTCGTGGACGTCACCACCAAGATGACCGGGACCACGATCTGCGTCCTCTCGGACTCGGTTGCGGCACCCGTCCAGTCGAGCATCACCAAGTTCCGCGACGACTACCTGGCGCTGATCCGCCGGGGTGAGCGGGTGGGGGTCGCCTGATGTCCGATGCCAAGCCGAGCACCGTCACGCTGACCATCGACGGGCGGGAGGTCACGGTCCCCCGGGGTACGACGCTGCTGAAGGCCGCCGAGGCCCTCGGGACCCGCGTCCCGCACTACTGCTACCACGATGGTCTGTCTTCGCCGGCGATGTGCCGGCTGTGCCTCGTGGAGGTCGAGGGCGCTCCCAAGCCCATGCCCTCGTGCGTGACCGCGGCCCAGGACGGGCAGGTGGTGCTCACCGACGAGGGCCGCGCCCGCGAGATGCGCGAGGGCGTGCTCGAGTTCTACCTGGTCAACCACCCGCTCGATTGCCCCATCTGCGATCAGTCCGGCGAGTGCAAGCTGCAGGACTACGTGCACGCCGAGGGGCGCGCGCACGGGCGGTCGCGTGAGCCGAAGCGGGTCTTCGGGCGCGACGACTTCGGGGGCGACGTCCTCTTCTACGGCGACCGCTGCGTCATGTGCACGCGGTGCGTGCGCTTCATGAACGAGGTGGAGCGGGACCCCCGTCTGACGGTCGTGGAGCGCGGCAACCGCTCGGTCATCGACACCTTCTTCGACGAGGGTCTCGATGGGACGAAGTGGTCGGGCAACATCGTCGACATCTGCCCGGTCGGTGCGCTCGTCTCGAAGGACTTTCTCTTCAAGCAGCGGGCGTGGGATCTCGACCACACGCCGAGCGTGTGTACGGGATGCTCGCAGGGCTGCAACATCGCCCTGCACACGCGCGACAACCTCGTCCAGCGCGTGAAGCCCCGCACCAACCTCGACGTGAACGCATTCTGGATGTGCGATCACGGCCGCCACGACTACGAGTGGATGAATCAGGGCGAGCGCCTCGAGGCGCCGCTCGCGGGTCGCGGTTCCGAGCGCATCGCCCTGGGATGGCAGGAGGCGCTCACCCGGCTCGCCGCCCGCCTCGACGAGGCGGATGGGACCTCGGTGCGTGCGGTGGCCTCGCCCCGCTCCTCGAACGAGGACCTCGCGGCGCTCCGAGCGATGGTGGATGCCCTCGGCGGAGGCACGATCGAGTTCCGCCTGCCGATGGCCGCCGACGAGGACGTGCTCGAGGGTATGCCGACGCTGGCCCGTCGTCGCGAGTTGGCCCCCAACCACCGTGGCGCCGAGCTGCTCGGCATGAAGCGGGTCGGCGACGACTCGGGTGCCGGCGGGCTCGACGAGGCCGGCGCCCACGAGGGCATCCTCATCGTGCTCGGCGACGCGCTGGCCGACCAGGACACCGACTTCGGTGCCGCGGCCGACCTGTTCGTGATGCTCGGTACCCACGACGCGGTCGCTGCGGCCAATGCCGACTTCCTTCTCCCGATCTCCATGCACGCGGAGCAGGAAGGCACCTTCACCAACCGCGACGGCCGGATCCAGCGGTTCTGGCCCGGACTACAGCCGCC
Source organism: Gemmatimonadota bacterium (assembly GCA_018678395.1). Taxonomy (GTDB): domain Bacteria; phylum Gemmatimonadota; class Gemmatimonadetes; order Longimicrobiales; family Gaopeijiaceae; genus Gaopeijia. Next base: position 7,300 of record JAHHMJ010000115.1, read on the forward strand.
GGGAGCCGCGCGCCCCGCGTGGCTGATCCTGCGCGCGCTGGCCTCGCACCGCGGTGAAGCGACCCTCCCGGGCACTGCTGCCGAAGCCTTCGCGGCCGTGGCCGAAGAGAGTGGTGCCTTCGGAGACCTCGACTATCCGACCGTCGGCACGAGGGGCGCGGTCGTGCCCGAACGTGCGGCCCTGGCGGGAGACTGACGATGGAAATGCTCGAGCCGATCTCGGGGTTCTGGGGACTGGCGGCCTCCGCCCTCAAGGTGCTGGGCGTGTTCACGGCGGTGATGGTCGTCGTGGCCTACACCACGCTCGCCGAACGCAAGATCTCGGCCTGGATCCAGGACCGCTCCGGCCCCAATCGGGTGGGCCCGTGGGGCATGCTTCAACCCATCGCCGACGGCATCAAGAACTTCCTGAAGGAAGAGACGATGCCGGGCACGGCGAACCGGTTCTACTTCGTGCTGGGGCCGATGCTGGCCATCATACCGGCGCTGATGACCTTCGCCGTGATTCCGTTCGCTGCGCCTCTCCCCACCCCGTGGGGCGTGGTCGACATGATCGTCGCCGACATTCCGATCGGGGTGCTGTACGTCCTCGCCCTCAGCTCCCTCGGCGTCTACGGACTCGTGATCTCCGGGTGGGCGAGCAACAACAAGTACGCCTTCCTGGGTAGCCTGCGGGCGTCCGCGCAGATGGTGAGCTACGAGGTGGCACTCGGTCTGTCGCTCGTGCCCGTGCTGATGCTCGTGGGCAACGTCACGCTGACCCAGGTGGTCGCGCAGCAGCAGCAGCTGGATTTCTGGTTTGCGTTCCCCCTGTCGCTCGGGTTCATCCTCTTCCTCATCTCGGCCTTCGCCGAGACCAACCGGCTGCCCTTCGACATGCCGGAGGCCGAGTCCGAGCTCGTGACCGGATACCACACCGAGTATTCGTCGATGAAGTTCTCGATGTTCTTCATCGCCGAGTACGGGCACATGGTCACGGCCTCGGCGCTCATGGCGACGCTGTTCTTCGGCGGTTGGGATCTGCCCGGGACGTGGGACGACGCCTTCTGGTGGGAAGGCATGCTGATCTCGGGCTTCGACGCCGCCGGGGCGCCGATCATGGCCAACCCTGCATGGTGGAAGACGGTGCTGACCCTCGGAGGCTTCGGGGCGAAGGTGGCCTTCTTCCTCTTCTTCTACATCTGGGTCCGCTGGACGCTGCCCCGCTTCCGCTACGACCAGGTGATGACCCTCGGGTGGAAGGTGATGCTTCCGGTGTCCCTCGCGTACGTCATGATCGTTGCCGGGACCATTCTCGTTCTCGACACGATCGGCGTGAGCTACGGCTTCACCTTCGGCCTCGTACTCACCGCGGTCAGCGGGGTGTGTACGGCGGGTCTCCTCTTCTTCCTCGACCGCGACCGCGTGATCAAGGGCGCCTCCGTGCCGACCCGGCACGACCGCCCGGTGCGCATGCCCGTAGTCGAAGTGCCGCTTTCGGGCGACTGACTTCACTCTTTCGACACCAGGATCCGGTATGGCTGTTCAGGTCAAGGTGGTGCGGCGCCCCGAGCCGGGGAGTACGTCGTACCTGCGAGCCGCCCTCAAGGGGATGGCTCTGACCTTCAAGCACCTCGTGAACCCGACGTCGGTGACGCTCAAGTATCCGGAGGAGCAGCCGGAGTTGAGCCCGCGCTGGCGGGGCACGCACCGCATGGAGGTACACGCCGACGGGCGTCCGAAGTGCGTGGCCTGCGGGCTCTGCCCCACGGTCTGTCCCGCGAATTGCATCCGCCTGGTCGGGGGTGAGGACGATCAGGGCAACCGGTATCCGATCGTCTACGAGATCGACGAGTTCCGCTGCATCTTCTGCGGCATGTGCCAGGAGGTCTGTCCGGTGGAGGCCATCCACGTCGGGCGGCACTTCGAGAACGGAGAATACACCCGCGAGCGGTTCGTCTACGACCTGGATCGCCTGATGGAGCAGGACCACCCCACGACCTTGCTCTGGGATCCCTCGGATCCCCGTTCGGAGTAGCTGCCGTGGCCGACATCCTCTTTCTCGTCTTCGCCGGCATCGCGCTCGGGAGCGCGCTCGGCGTCGTGCTCGGGCGGAGTCCCGTCGCGAGCCTCCTCTTCATGGTCATGACGCTCGCGAGCGTGGCCGGGATCTACGTGCTGCTCGAGGCCCACTTCCTCGCGGCGATCCAGGTGATCGTCTACGCGGGGGCGATCATGGTCCTCTTCATGTTCGTGATCATGCTCCTCAACCTGGGCCACGACTACCAGCGCGACATTCGCGGTGGGGCCTTCGCCCTGGTCGCGTTCGCGGTGACCGGTGCCATGGCGGGCCTTCTGGCCCGACGGTTCAGCGGGGGGGCGGAGCTCTTCCCCTTCCTGGATGGGGCGGACGCCATCGACGCGGCGCTCGCCGAGAAGGGGGCGTTGGGCGTGATCGCCGAGCCGCTCTTCACCACCTACGTCGTGCCGTTCGAAATCACCGGGATCCTGCTCCTGGTCGCCATCGTCGGCGCTCTGGTGCTCGCCAAGCACCGCGTCTCGTAAAGGAGCCCGCATGCTTTCGCAGGCCCTGGTCCTCAGCGCTCTACTCTTCGTGATCGGCACGTTCGGCGTCCTCGTGCGCCGCAACGC
>JAHHMJ010000514.1 GCA_018678395.1 Gemmatimonadota bacterium
GCGACGGCGGCGGACTCGTACCCGAAGAGGGCGTCGTCGGGGCCTGATGCCGACGCACGCTCACTGAATGGCCATGCCTCCGAGCACCATACGGAGAGGCGCATTCCCCAGGCGAAGTCCGACCCGGTGTACGCGGTGGACACGAGCGAGCGGATTCGGCTCGTGTCACCCGAGGCGATCATGTGCATGGCCAGGGGTGCTGCCCGTATCCCACCGGGTGAGCCGGTGTTCACCAGAGCCGCCAGGCGCGCGCCATCGAAGTCGACCCGACCCATCCCGTCGTCCAGCGACAGCGTGATCGGGTCGCTCTCCGCATCCCGCAGCGCAGCGAAGAAACGGGCGCGAAGGTCGGGGAACGATCGTGAACACGCGGGCAATGTGGCGCAGTCTGCGGCGATGCCTTCGAGGGACCGCCTGAAGTTCCGAGCGCTCTCGTCGTCGTAGCGCACATCCGGGGGAAGCGGGGAATCCAGCACCATCGCCGAAACCAGCTCGGGATGATCACGGGCCAGATCGAGGGCGACGCGGGTCCCGTAGGAGAGCCCGAACAGGGTGAGACTCTGCTCGCCGAGCACCTGGGCCAGATCGACGACGTCCTCCGTGATGGCATCCGTGTGGTAGGCCGACAGGTCGACGCCGGACGCCTCGAGTCGACTCCGACACGCTGCGGCGCCGGCGGCCAATCTCGCATCCCGCTCTCGACCGGTGAGCTTCAGATACGAGTCCGAGAACGCGCCCTCGATCTCCGGGCACTCGAGAGAGGGCAGCGCGTGTTGCGTGCCCCGCTGGCCGAGGGCGATGAAATCACGGTTCTCGGTCCATGGGTATGCCCCCGGGAATGCGGCGGGTGCCAAGCTCCCCGATCCCGGCCCTCCCGTGAGAAACAGTACGGGGTCCGCACCGGAATCCTGCATCGCGTGCACGACGGCGACCGGAAGGCGGATCGTGGCCGTACGCGCAGCGCGGTCCTCCCACACCACGAGGTACCCCACCGTAGCCCTCCACGCGGAAGGTACCGAGACGGGGAAGTCACCCCCGTCCGCAACGGCCTCGAATCGCGGCACGTCCTCGGCATGACCGAGCCGAAGCTGTGCCCGGTCACCCGACGCTGCCGAGGGATTCATGCGGAGCCCCTCGGCGGTTCGCGGCGGGTGCGGGTCCCCGACGCAACCGCCGATGAGCACGGCCGACACCAGAGCCAGGAGTGGGAGTCGGCCGTGGGCCACGTCACCTCCACCGATGCCCTACGAGAAGTGTTCTGGCGGATTCGTCCTTCCTTCGGGCGCTCCGGTCGAGCGCGTGGCGCGAATCTACCGGGTGGGCGCGTCCTTCGCGAAGGTCTTGCGGACGGTTTCGCCTACGGACCGTCCTTACCCTGCGGTCCGGTCGTCGGGTGCGGCAGCAGGGGCGAAGTCCGACCACTCGAGCGAGAACGAACCGTTGGTGACGGAGTGGGTCTTCCTGCCGCTCCCGATGACGAAGCTGTCGCCGTCGAGATTCGCGTTCACGCAGCCCAGGAAGCCCCGCATCCGGTCCACGATCTCGGGAGTGATGAAGGTGGCGGCCGGGTTCGTCAGAATCGTGCCGTCCGGTCCGGTGGAGCGGGAGTTCACGTAGCCCCAGGCGGCGATACAGATCTCGGCCTCTCCTCCGTCGGGATCGAGGCGGACGTCGCCCCCCATGACGTTGCCCGTGAGGGGGAAAGCGCCCTGGTCCACGAAGCGCGTCGGGAGGATCGCCATCGAGTTCTGTCCGTACCACTCGGTCGTGACCTGACCGTCGGTCCGGGTTCCCGAACCCTGGATGGACCCGGTCGACGCCGGGGAGAAGTAGGTCGAGACCTCGCGATGCTCGGGCTCGTCCTGGAGGCGGGGACGGAACCGGTGCACGTCGGCCCGGAAGCGGACGTCCATGGTCGCGGTCGCCACGAGGCCCTGGACCGTCGTCTCCAGGGTCACGGTGCCGCGCCACTCGGTCAGAGGCGTCGCGTTGCTCTCGACGCCCGTGGGCTTCCTGACCACCACCGGTCCCACCGACCCCCCACCCTGGAACGGCGGCCGGGCCACGATCGTCCGCTCCGACCAGCTCTCGACGGGCACGGCGGCGCCGCCCACTTCGACGGTTCCGGCATTGACGCCGAAGAGACCCTGGAGGGTGAGCTGCCCCGACCCCTGCTCGACATCGTCGACGACGTCCATGGTCCGGAGGCTCGGCGCCAGGGTCGTCCGTCCTCCCCTTCGGCTGAAGACGACCCTCACGTCGTTGCCGCCCAGGCCCAGGCCGAGGAAGGTCATGCTTGGACGGGTGAAGCGCATCAGCCCGCGGTCCGTCATGTCGGTCGCAACCTCGTCGAGGTCGAAGGGGCGCAATGGCGGATCCTGACGATCGTAGCTGTCGGCCCCCAGCATGCGATCCAGGAAGTGGAGGACGGAGGGCCGGGCGTAGGTGTGCCAGGTCAGGTTGTCGAACCCCATCATGGCCCGGGCGCCGGTGCCGAGCACACTCGCCCGCACGGGGGTCGGGTCGAGCGTGAGGTTTTGCGCCGCGTTCGCGAGAAAGGGCCCGGAGCCGACGAAGCAGGCGTGGATCACGACAACGCCGTCGTCGAAGCTCCAGTGGCGGTCGATGAACGTCTCGGTGATGCCGATCTGGGTACGCAGGGTTCCGCCGGCGTCCCTGACGCTGTTGATGGTCAGGGAACCGTCGAGGAGTTCGCTGCGCCACGGGGTGAGGTCGGTGCCCAGAAGCGTCGCGGTCTGGAGTGCGAACGACGATCGAGAGCTCGTGGAGCCGTCGCCGGCCTGGAAGAAGCGCACGAAGGAGACCCCGTGGGTATCGAGGTAGAGCGCTCCCAGGTTCGCGTACTGTCGCATATGGGCGAGCGTGGCCCCCAGCGGGAGCACGTCGTAGCCCGCCTCGGAAAGCATCCCGGCCACCTCGTTGGCCAGTGGGTCCCCGCCGTCGACCACCGCGACCACGGCCCGGGGCGATCCGGGTGGCCCGTCGGTCGCCGCAGGGGGACCGGTGGGGAGCGCCCGGGCGGTGGCGAAACGCGCCGGGACGGCCGGCGTGGCCGCCGTGGCCGAGGCCGAGGAGCCCAGGTCGGCTGCGTCGGCCGGGCGGTTGTTGATGAAGAGATGAACGATGCCGTCGTCGTAGACGATCTGCGTGGCCAGGGCGTTCTCCAGAGCGATCACCGTGTCCACGCCCGCGATCCCTGCAGCGGTCGCAGCCACGTCGCGCACCTCCTGCAGGAGGTTGCGCTCGGTGAGCGGAGTGCCGGGTGGCGGGAGCGTGCCGGTGATCCCGTTCTCCACCTCCAGCACGGCTCCCTCCGTTCCCGAAGGTGTGGTCGCCTCGGCCACGTTGGAGAAGCCCGAGACCCCGCCCGCGCCCAGGGCTGCCACGCGGTAGAACCAGGTGGTGCCCTCGGTGAGGCCCGCGTCCTCTATGGACGTCACGTCGGCGACGGGCGTCGCGACCGACGTCCAGGAACTGGTGCCGTCGGGGCTGCGCTCGAGTCGGAAGCCGGATTCGTCCCCGCTGTTGTCCTGCCACTCCAGCTGGATCGCGGTGCGGCTCAGTGGCGTTGCAGCGAGCTGGGACGGCGCCGTAGGCGGCTGGGGCGGATCCGGATCCCCGTCTCCCGTGGGAGTCGTCCCTGCATCCCCTCCACACGAGCCCGACGGCAGCAGGAGGATCAGTACGGCCAGACGCCCAACGCGCGAGGTCGAGCGCCTCATCGTACCGCGGGGAGTAGCGCCTGGAATGTGCCGCTCAGCCCGGTGTCGGGAGCGTCGAAGCGCCCGCGAACGAAGACGGCGTCGCCGCGTTCGTCGTACTCCTCGATGGTGACCGAGAGCGCCGACGTGGAGGCCTGGTCGCTGTCGGCGGTCCCCAGTCGCCCGAGTGCGGCTCGGTCGTCGACCGCGCGGGAGTCGGACAGCTGGGAATTGCCCCGCGCCACCTCGAGCGTCTGCGCGTCGAAGTCCACGCGCAGGGAGGCCGCCGGCTCGGCGGGGGCGCTCCAGGTCCCGTTCCAGCCCCCACCCCGTACAGCGGCGCCCGGCCAGTCGCCGGCCCGTATGGCGATCCGGGTGCGTCGGGGATCGTCGAAGGTCCCCGAACCGGGGGGGCTCCAACTCGACGCCTCGACGTCGATGGGGAGGGTGCGGGGGGCGCCGTCGAACACGATGGTCAACTCGCCCTCCTGGCTTGCCTCGGCGGAAGCGAGGGGGCCGGCCGCCGTGAGGGCTGCGAGGGCCACGAGGGCACTCACGACGGGCAGGGCGAGGCTTGAGGGCGACAGGGGGGGTGGGC
>JAHHMJ010000234.1 GCA_018678395.1 Gemmatimonadota bacterium
GTCCCACGTACCCGCGGACGCTCTGCGGCCCGCCGAGGAAGGCGGACGCGAACCACGGAACCCGCCCCCAGGCACGCTCTCCACCGACTCGAAGCGCGAGTGACGGGCGCAGCGCCGTTTCGTCATCGCTCGACCAGTAGCCGCGGGCCTCCCCCCGAGCCGTGGCGTAGGACGCCTCGACGTCGAGCCCCTCTGGATGCCACCGCCCCGAGGCCTCGATCATGAAGCCGTGGCGCGGATGCATGGGATCATCCCTGCGATCGACCGAGATCCCACCCCCCAGCGCGACCTGGTTGAACGCCCCCGCGCCGTAGGGCCGCTCGATCGCGATGAGGTCGTTCGGCTCGTCGTCGGACTCGCGCCCCTCGAGGGAGGCGACGCCGTGCAACGCGACGCCCTCCCGCAGCTCGAGAGTGAGGCCGAGATCCGCCCGAAGGGTCGACCACCGGGCGCGCCGCTGCTCGTCGACCCCGCGCGGCGTGTCGTTGCCCAACCCGTAGAACCGGCCGAACTCTCCGCTGGAGGCGAAGCCGGCCGCACGAGCTCTCAGCGAGCGGCCGAGGTGTCGCTCCCACGACAACGCTCCCCGTACCGTCCCCGCGGTCCCGGCTCCGATCGAGGCGTCGAGACGGTGTTCCCAGGGATGGCGGCGGAAGCCGAAGGCGGTCCGGCGGACTCCTGCGGTGAGAAAGACCCCGAGATTGGGGTCGTACGAGGCACCCGGCACGGGAACCCACCGGGCGCCCCAATCGCGGGGGCGGGTCAGTTGGACCTCGGATTCCGCGGTGCTCGGTTCGTCCCACTCTTCGCGGTCGATCGACGTGGACGGCCCCGGCTCGAACACGTCGTCATCGTCGTCGTCGTCGTAGAGATGCACCCGTTCGCCGGACGTCCGGTCCTCGAAGTGATCGTCCGCCCCGCCCCCGATCACCCGAACGCGGATGCGGGGCTCCCCGTCGCCGCTGACGATCACCCGATCGTCTCCGCCCCTCAGGTAGAGCCGAACCTCGCGCGTCTCGTCCGGCACGAAACGGCGCTCGTAGAGCACCGGGTCGGCTGCGGCCTCGTCCCGGTCGAGGAGCTCGACCCGAACGTCCAGCGCGCCGCCGGGCAGCCGGATGATCGTCGCCTGCTCGGCTTCGTCCGTGGTCTGGACGTCCACCCACCCGGCGTGGAGCAGGTAGTGGCCGTCGGCGAGCTCGACCAGGCCGTCCCGTCGGTTCTTGAGCGCGCCCTCGAGCCACTCCCCCACCCTGTCGTAGTACGGGGCGGGCAGACGACGCACGGCGTCTTCGATGACCGCGTCCGTCAGCCGGCTCTGGAGATCCAGCGCCACCCCGCGGACGTCGGACCGGGTCAGTTCGACGAGGAGTCGACGATCGATTCCGCGGCCGTTCCACGACTGGCGGAAGACCGACGCATAGTCCTCGCTGAAGCCCAGATAGTAGGGCCACGGGACCTGCGTGAGCGTGGACACCAACCCGTCGAGCCGGGTGAGCGCCCAGTCGCGATCGCGCGGAACCGGTTCGAACACCAGGAGTCCGTCGCCCGACTCGAACCCCGCCCATCGCCACTGGTCCGGATGCCGGTCCCAGTCGCCGATCAACATGTCCACGAGGCGGGCCCGCAGGACCGTCTCCGGTACGACCCGGTTGTCGGCCCGCTCCTCGAGCCGCTCGAACAGGCGATCCGTTCCGACCACTCGTTCCGAGCCCTCGAAGCCGGGCAGGTCGTCTTCGCCCTCGTCGGGTCGCACCTCGATCCAGCCCAGCAGCCCGGCGAAGTCGCCCCGGTACTCGCCGAGCTCCGGCACGTCGGGCATGACCACAAGGGTCGGGTCCGGATGGAGCACGTCGACGGCTTCCAGCAGCGGCGCCACGACCATGGCGCTCAACGGGAACAGAGCCGACACCTGATCCTGGAGGACGTCCTGCGCGAGGCTCTCGCGCAGGAACGGATCGATTCCTCGTGAGACGTCCTTGTCGATGGACCGGAAGTTGTACACCAGTCCGTCCTCTCCCTGGAAACGCAGGGAACGAGTCTGCTGACCACCTCCCAGCCGCAGCGGAGTGAGGCCGCCGGCGTAGCGCCCCAGGTCCAGAACGGGCGCCCGCACGGGGGTCTCCCACATCTCGCGCCATCCGCCGCCCAGCGTCCACCGGTGCAGGAACCCCGCCGGATATCGACCCGCCGGAGTGGCGACCACCGTGTCGCCGGGCGCGAGGGGTGTGGCGTACTGGGGCGGACGATCGGCCGTCTGGGCCGATGCCTCGCCCGCAGCGACGAGGCCGCTCGCCGTGACCAGTCCGAGGAGGAGGCCCGCAGAAGATGTCGTGAAGGACATGGGGATCCCGGTCGAGTCCATGGAATGACGGCGACCAAGTTGGGACCGGAGGGGCAGGGCGACAACCGGACCCTCCCCCGCCGTGCCGGAGGCGGATATCATCCGTCTCGACCCACCTTCCCGAACTCCCCGCGTCCATGTCGTCTCACCCCGGACCCCGTCGACCTCACTCCCACCGGCGGCCGACTCGACTCGTGGCGGGGTGGGGCCTCGGGCCCGTGCGAACGCTCGGCCTCACGCTGGCCGTC
>JAHHMJ010000554.1 GCA_018678395.1 Gemmatimonadota bacterium
AACCTGTCCCGACAGCAGGAGCAGGGCGATCAGGTTGGGGACGATGACGATCGCCAGCGCCACATCGCCGAGTGACCACACCACGGCAAGCGGCGCGACCGCCCCGACGAAGTGCATCGCCACGAAGACGGCCTTGTACGGGCGAATCGCACCCGGTCCGAAGAGATAGTTGGCGCAGCGATCGCCGTAGTAACTCCACGAGATCGCGGTCGACACCGCGAACAGCAGCACCGACGTCACGACGATGAACTGACCGAACGTCCCCGGTAGCCCCTCCCCGAAGGCCATCGCCGTCAACGGCGCGCCACTCTCCGCCGCATCGCCGAAGAGAGAGGTGTAGACAGTGCCGTCGGCCGCAACCGCGCTCCCCGGAGTCCCGGATACGGCGGGGACGATCGTGCCCGTGAACGGAACCGTCTGCGCCTCGTCGACGAAGAGTTGCTCCACGGGCGTCTCGTGCCACGCCACCAGGACCGTGCCGACCGCGTCGACCGACTGGATCCCCTGCGTGAGCGCGATCTCGGCGGGAGCATCCGCACCGCCGTAGCGCCCGTTCTCCTGGAGGACGACGTACGAGAGGTCACCGCCGGTCAGCTGGATCTCGGTCGGGTGCCGCGCATCATACACCCCGGTCATGATGATCACGAGGGCCGTCATGGTGCAGATCACGATGGTGTCGATGAAGGGCTCGAGCAGCGCCACGACACCCTCGGAGACGGGCTCGTCGGTCTTGGCGGCGGCGTGCGCGATCGGCGCAGACCCCTGCCCTGCCTCATTGGAGAAGAGACCTCGTCGCACGCCCCACATCATGGTCACCAGGAAAGCCCCGACTCCAGCGCCGGCGATTCCGGCCGACGGGTTGAACGCCTCGGCAAGGATCAGTCCGAAGGTCGGGATCACCTGACCCGCGTTCATGACGATGATGAACATCGCGCCGGCGACATAAATGGCGGCCATGGCCGGCGCGAGGATCGACGTCACCTTCCCGATGCGTCCGATGCCGCCGAGGATCACGAGCGCGACCACGAAGGCGGTCACGGCGCCGGTCACGAACGGGCTGATGCCGAACGTGCTCTGCATCTGGTCCGCGACCGTGTTGGCCTGGACGGCGTTACCGGTCAGGAACGCCGTGAACCCGAGCAGGATGGCGAAGAAGACCGCCATCGGCTTCCACGCCGGTCCGAGACCCTTCTCTATGTAGTACATCGGTCCGCCGGAGACCGACCCCTCCCAGGCCTCGGCGTCGTGGTCGGTCGTGACCTCGCGGTACTTCTGGGCCAGCGTGACCTCGGAGTACTTCGTCGCCATTCCCACCGCCGCGGTGACCCACATCCAGAAGAGGGCACCGGGGCCTCCGAAGTGAATCGCGATCGCGACACCGGCGATGTTCCCGATCCCCACCGTGGCGGACAGGGCCGTCGTGAGAGCCTGGAAGTGCGTGACATCGCCGGGCTCGTCGGGGTCGTCGTACTTCCCGGTGGCTACGGCGAAGCCGTGCCCAAGGCGGCGGATCTGCACGAACCCCGTGCGGATGGTCAGGAGGATCCCCGTCCCGATCAGGAGGATCACCATGAACGGGATGTTCTCCTCGCCCGCGGGGATCCCGACCTCCACCACGTAGGTGTTCAGGAAGTCGACGACGTTCTGGATGAATTCCATACGGGGCGGGCCTGGAGAGGGTCGTTGGGGTCATCCGGTGACGAACCGGCGAGGACCGATCGCAAAGGATGGCCCGGCGACGACGACGGGGCAAGGCGGGCGGTCTGCTCCATCTACGACACGGGCCCCGGCGCGTTTCGACGCCGGGGCCCGTGTCCCCTCCTACCGGGAGTCGTCGCTCAGGCGGGCTCGAGTGCCGGATCCAGGAGGTGCGCCGAGAGGGCTTCGAGAATCATCTCGCGCGCGCGTTCGGCGACGTCGGACAGAGACGGCTGCTCGTCGAACATCTCGCGGGCTCGTGCCTCGAGCTCCTCCAGAGTCGGAAGGTCGGGGAGCGTCAACGCCTCGAGGCGCGCCTCGGCGTCCGTGCGCGCCCTGCGCGCGATATCGACGAGATCGTCGAGAACGTGACTGCGCGACCAGCGCTCGCGGAGCTCCTGGGCGAGGCCCTCGACCGGAACGGTCGCCGCGACCTGAGACGCCACCTTCTCGAGCACCTTACGGCCCACGGGCTGCTCGTTGTTGAGCACACGCTCGGGCGGGGCCCGCAGGTCCCAGACCAGTCCTACCCACGACATCGCCTTGATCACGTAGTACGAGATGTCGACCTCGTACCAGCGCCATCCCTGCGCCGTCGCGCTCTGGTAGTGGTGGTGGTTGTTGTGCCACCCCTCGCCGAGCGTGATCAGCGCCAACCACCAGTTGTTGCGCGAATCGTCGCCCGTGAGATACCGCTGCGACCCGACGACGTGCGCGAGCGAGTTGATGAAGAACACGCCGTGGTACAGCACCACGGTCGACCAGAAGAATCCGACCACCAGCATCTGCCAGCCGCCGAGCAGGAAACAGCCCACCCCGAGCAGGATCGCCGGCAGGAGGTGGAACCGATCCAGCCAGACGAGCTCCGGGAAGCGGGTGAGATCGGGGACGGACGAGTAGTCCGCCGTGGCCCGCTTCGGCCGGAAGATCCAGCCCACGTGCGAGTGGAGGAACCCCATGTGACGTGGCGAGTGGATGTCCTCTTCCGTGTCCGAATGCAGGTGGTGGTGCCGGTGGATGGCCGACCACCAGATGACGCCTCGCTGGGCGGAGGACTGCCCGATGAAGGCCATCACGAACTGCATCACGCGGCTGGTCTTGTACGACCGGTGCGAGAAGTAGCGGTGGAAGCCCGCCGTGATCCCCCACATCCGTACGAGGTAGAGAACCAGGGCGACCGCGACCGCCGTAGCCGAAACCCCGGTCCAGATGGCACCGAGACACGCGAGGTGCACCAGGATGAACGGGATGGTCGACGGATAGATGATATCGTCGTGCGGCTCAGCGTGGGCGTAGGCCGCCCGGGCCGCGGGATGCTCAGGATGCACTTTGGGTCACCAGCACCTGCGGGGGAGCGAGAGCTTCTTCCCTGACAGGAAGTTTCTACCTCGCCCCGTGGTGGGTCAAGCCGGAGCCGGCATGGCCTGAATGGCCTCGAGGATCCGCTCCTCGAGAGCCGCCTGGCCTCCGGTCACCTCGACCTTTCCGGTCCAGCCGGTACGGAAGCTCTGCCGGAACGGCACATCGCGGGTGACGTTCTCCGTGATCACGTAGAGAACCTTGTCGGCGTAATGCTTCAATGCGACAGGCCTGCCGTGATAGAAGAGGATTTCGACGGGGCCGAAATCCACGGCGTGGACGTCCTGATCGATGGCGTAGAGACGCATGGCGAGCTTCGTTCTGACGGGGTACGGACCTCCGTGACACCCCCTAGAGCCGGCGAGGGTCCCTTGACGGGCGGCCCTCTTGTTGCATCTTTCTATTCGCATACATGAATACTCAAGCCCCCCTCCCCGTGCTCCAACACCTCGGCACGCTTGGAGACACGACACGCTGTCGGCTGCTCGCAGTGCTCGAGCGTCGAGAGTTCTCCGTGTCCGAGCTGTGCCAGGTCTTGCAGCTGCCACAGCCCACCGTCAGCCGGCATCTCAAGGTGCTGGCCGAGGATGGGTGGGTACGAGCGCGTTCCGACGGCACGCGTCGACCCTACCGCCGCGTCGACGACCTTCCGTTGCACCAGGGGGAGCTCTGGGCGGTCGTTCAGGCGCAGATCACCGCCGACCCCCGCGTGGAGGAAGATCGCGAGCGAGCCGATGCGGTCTGGTCCGCTCGGGAGATGCGCTCGCGGGACTTCTTCTCGGCTTCGGCGGATCAGTGGGACGACATCCGCACGACGCTCTACGGCATACGAGCCGATCTGCTGCCGCTCTTCGGCCTGCTGGATCCGAAGTGGAATGTGGCCGACCTCGGGGCCGGAACGGGTGTGTTCGCCTCGGCCGTGGCTCCGTTCGTGCAGAGCGTCACGGTCGTGGATCGATCACCCGAGATGCTCGCGACCGCGAGAGGTCGAATGGCCGAGGTGTCCTCGGTCCGTTTCCGCGAGGGAGACCTGGAAACGCTGCCGATCGACGACGGTGCCATCGACCTCGCGATCGTTTCGCTCGTCCTGCACCACGTGGCCGATCCTGCTGTCGCGCTCGCCGAGGTCGCGCGCGTTCTGCGCCCCGGCGGTCGGCTGATCCTGATCGACATGCGGCAGCACGACCGCGGTGAATTGACCGAAGAGATGGGGCACCTGTGGCCAGGATTCGCCGCCCCGGAATTGCACGACTGGCTGATCGCCGCAGGACTGCGGGTCGGCCCCTGGGTGCCTCTCGTTCCCGACCCCTCCGCGCGGGGTCCACTGCTGTTCCTTCAAAGCGCGACTCGCCCCCGAACCACCGGAGCGGATCGCCCCACGGGCACCGCCCCTCTTTCAATCGACTGACAGGAGTACATTCGATGGAATCCGTCGTTCTCGACCCCACCGCTCGGGCTACCGAGCGCCCCGCCTTCAAGGTCGCCGATCTCGGGCTCGCCGAGTGGGGCCGCAAGGAGATCCGCCTCGCCGAGCAGGAGATGCCCGGTCTGATGGCCGCCCGGCGTGAGTACGGGCCCCAGCAGCCGCTCGCCGGACTCAAGGTCATGGGCTCGCTGCACATGACCGTCCAGACGGCGGTTCTGATCGAGACCCTGGTCGACCTCGGCGCCGATGTGCGCTGGGTCTCGTGCAACATCTTCTCGACCCAGGACCACGCCGCGGCCGCGGTCGTCGTGGGTCGGGACGGCACTCCCGAGAACCCGAACGGGTCGGCCGTCTTCGCCTGGAAGGGCGAGACCCTCGACGAGTACTGGTGGTGCACCCAGCAGGCCCTCGTCTGGCCGGACGGCTCGGGGCCCGACCTGCTCGTCGACGACGGCGGCGATGCCACGCTGCTGCTCCACAAGGGAGTCGAGTACGAAGCGACCGGCGTCGTTCCGGACTTCGACCCGACCTCCGACTCGGAGGAGTGGGGTGTGATTCTCGGTCTTCTGCGTCGCAGCATCGTCGAGGACGACCAGCGCTGGACCCGCGTGTCGTCGTCGATTCGCGGCGTCTCGGAGGAGACCACCACGGGTGTGATGCGGCTCTACGAGATGGAGCGTGACGGATCCCTGCTCTTCCCGGCGATCAACGTCAACGACTCCGTTACCAAGTCGAAGTTCGACAACCTGTACGGGTGCCGTCACTCGGTGGTCGACGGGCTGAACCGGGCCACCGACGTGATGCTGTCCGGCAAGATGGCCGTCGTGCTCGGCTACGGCGACGTCGGTAAGGGATGCGCCCAGGCCCTCAAGGCGCAGGGTTCGCGCGTCGTCGTCACGGAGGTCGATCCGATCTGCGCGCTCCAGGCGGCGATGGAGGGCTTCCAGGTACTGCGGCTCGAGGACGTTCTCGAGACTGCGGACATCTTCATCACGGCGACCGGCAACAAGGACATCATCACCGCCGCCGACATGTCCCGGATGAAGGACAAGGCGATCGTCGCGAACATCGGCCACTTCGACAATGAGATCGACATGGCCGGCCTCAAGCAGATCCCCGGCGTCGAGCAGGTCAACATCAAGCCGCAGTACGATGAGTTCGTCTTCCCCGACGGCCACAGTGTGCTGATCCTCGCCGAGGGTCGCCTCATGAACCTCGGATGCGCGACGGGTCACCCCAGCTTCGTGATGTCGGCGAGCTTCACCAATCAGGTGATCGCCCAGATCGAACTGGCGACCAACCTCGAGGCGTATGAGAAGAAGGTGTACGTCCTGCCGAAGCACCTCGATGAGAAGGTCGCTCGGCTTCACCTCGATCAGCTGGGAGTCCGCCTGACCGAGCTCAGCGAGGAGCAGGCTCGCTACATCGGCGTCGATCAGAACGGGCCCTACAAGTCGGAGCACTACCGGTACTGATCGCTTCGCTGGTTGAAAAGCTGTACGAGGG